>JAFUWM010000226.1 GCA_017483425.1 Lachnospiraceae bacterium
AATGTGAATAATTATCGGGAATTCAGTCTTATTAAAATCTACGGCGAAAATGAAGGCGATAATGATTTCGCCCATAACAGTATCAGAATGAAGAAAGCAGGTCATGGGAATAAAACTGTAATGGATTGAGAGAGTGATATGGAAATCAAAAGAAAACCGAGTATCAGTCGGAAAGCAGCGATCACTATTGTCCTGTTTACGTTGCTTATCAGTATATTTATCTGCATCGGGGGTGCAGGCTTTTTTGACAGAGCAATGGAAAAATCCTACAACGAGAGAGGCTACATTATAGCTAATATTATTCTCGATCAGATTGACCATGAAAAAATAGCTCATTACGCCGACACATGGGAAAAAGACAGCTATTATGATGACATGTCTGAGTATCTTCAGTCCGTACAGGAGTATACCGGAGCTGTGTATATCTATATAGGGGTTCCCTATGAGGATAAGACGATACGATATATCTATGATTCCGGAAGTGAGATGGGCTTTGTCGATCCGATTGCCGCTCCGTTTGATGAGATATGGCGTGCCTATACGGAGGGGGTTAAACCGGAGAGCTATCTGGTGAGAAAGTCCAAATATGGTTTTCTTACCTCAAGCTGTCTGCCTGTTAGGGACAGCGAAGGGGATGTCGCGGCATTGCTTTTCGTGGATACAGATATGGAAGAGATTCTTTCCACACTTCGCAGCTATATTATAAATACAGGTATAATCGTAGTGATTCTGCTTGTCATTTTTTGCGTGTTAAACTGGTATTTTTTAAACCGCAGTCTGATTCATCCCCTGCTTGCCATCAGGAAGCATGTAATGGATTTTGCCTCGTCGGGAGTAAAGAATGATCATTCGCTTGATGGGATCAGAACCGGGGATGAGATGGAGGAGCTGGCCAAAGCAGTAAATAAGATGGAGGATGATCTGGTCGCCTACATAGAAGATATCCGGGCAATCACGGCTGAAAAGGAAAGGATAGGTACAGAGCTTGAACTGGCAAAAAAAATACAGATGAGCCAGCTTCCTATGGTATTCCCGGCCTTTCCTGAAAGGGATGAACTTGATATCTATGCCTTTACAAAACCTGCAAAGGAGGTTGGGGGAGATTTCTATGACTTCTTCTTCATTGATGATGACCACTTCGGGATGATGATCGCCGATGTATCAGGGAAAGGCATTCCGGCATCTCTGTTTATGATGGTATCCAAGGCGCTGATAAAAAGTCGGCTTAGGGGAGGCGAAAGCCCGGGAGTAACTCTATCTCATGTAAACAATCAGCTTTTGGACGGAGCTGAGACGGATATGTTTGTGACGGTATGGCTGGCTGTAGTAGAGATATCCACCGGGCGGGGGATCGTTTCAAACGCGGGGCACGAGCATCCCGCAATAAGGCGAAAGGATGGGGCATATGAATACTCCGTCTACAGGCACTCTCCGCCGGTTGGAAGCATGTCGGACATAGTCTTTAAGGAGCATGAATTTGAGTTAAAGCCCGGGGACAGTATCTTCGTTTATACGGACGGCGTCACCGAGGCGACGAGTGCTGAGCTGGAACTGTTTGGAGAGCACAGGTTGCTGGAAGCGCTGAACAGGGAACCGGGGAGTTTGCCGAAAAAGGCTACGGCTAATGTCATGGAGAATATAGATCAATTTGTCGGGGATGCGGAGCAGTTTGATGATATTACCATGCTTGCTTTTCTGTATAGAGGGAATCAGTATTGATAAACGCAGGAGCGCTCAATCTCCAAAGGAGCGGATATCTAACGGATATCCCGTCTGATAAAAGAGCGGCATCGACTTTGCTGAATTTAGTAACGCCTGTCAGAAAAACAAATTTAAGGTATCATACAACGTTTGCTTCCTCAGCAGACCGTATGGGAAGGATAAAGCTGGGAGGGGAAAAATGAATAACGGGTTATGCACCCGAACGCATTTATGGTATAACAAAAACATCCCTTTGGCTGTTTATGAGCGCCTGCTATGGTAAAAGTAAGAAGCTATGCGCCTGCCAGATTTTATGGTATAATCATTGATTATGTTTTCGGATAATCAATGAGGAGGCTTATATGAGCAGAGTTTACAATTTTTCGGCAGGACCCAGCATGCTTCCGGTGGAAGTGCTTGAAACGGCGCAGAAGGAGATGCTTGATTACAACGGCTCCGGACAGTCAGTCATGGAGATGTCCCACAGGTCAAAGGTCTATGATGAGATAATAAAAACGGCAGAGGCTGACTTCAGGGAGCTTGCTGGAGTACCGGACAACTACAAGGTTTTATTCCTGCAAGGCGGGGCATCGACCCAGTTCGCAATGATCCCAATGAACCTTATGAAAAACAAGGTGGCGGATTATATTGTGACCGGACAGTGGGCAAAAAAAGCCTGGCAGGAGGCCGGAAACTTCGGTACGGCAAATAAGATAGCGTCCTCAGAGGATAAGACTTTCACTTATATTCCCGATGTATCTGATCTTCCGATAAGTGATGATGCCGACTATGTATATATCTGCCAGAATAATACGATATACGGCACGAGATATAAGGAGCTTCCAAACACAAAGGGGAAGATTCTTGTTTCGGATATTTCTTCAATGTTTTTGTCAGAACCCATGGATGTATCCAAATACGGTATAGTATACGGGGGTGTACAGAAGAATGTGGGTCCGGCAGGGGTCACGATAGTTGTGATAAGAGAGGATCTTATAACGGAGGATGTGCTTCCCGGAACACCTACAAGGCTTAAATACAAGACTCAGGCCGATAATGATTCGCTCTACAATACACCGCCTGCTTATAACATCTATGTCTGCGGCCTTGTTTTCAAATGGCTTAAAAAGATGGGCGGACTTGCGGAAATGAAGAAGATAAACGAAGAGAAGGCAAAGGTTCTCTATGATTATCTCGATGCTTCAAAAATGTTTAAGGGTACGGTCGTGCCGGAGTACCGTTCGCTCATGAATGTGCCTTTTGTCACTGATTCCGATGACCTGAACAAGAAGTTCATAGCAGAAGCGGATGCTGCAGGCTTTGTAAACCTCAAAGGACACCGTACAGTTGGCGGCATGAGGGCATCAATCTACAATGCGATGCCGATCGAGGGCGTGAAAAAGCTTGTCGAGTTCATGGAGAAATTTGAAGAGGAGAATAAGTAAACTATGTTTAAGTATAATTGTCTGAATAATATAGCCAAGGTAGGTCTGGACAGCTTTGATAATAATTTCGTGGCTGTGGATGACTTAAAGGATGCCGACTGCGCTCTGGTAAGATCCGCGGCAATGCATGATATGGAGCTTCCGGAGAACCTGCTTGCGATAGCGAGAGCGGGAGCGGGAGTGAACAACATTCCGCTTGATAAATGCGCGGAAAAGGGAATCGTAGTATTTAACACCCCGGGAGCAAATGCAAATGGTGTGAAAGAGCTTGTGATAGCTGCGATGCTGCTTGCGTCAAGGGATGTGATAGGCGGCGTTAACTGGGTTGCAACCCAGAAGGATAATGAGAATATCGCAAAGGATGCGGAGAAACAGAAAAAGCAGTACGCAGGCCGTGAGATATCAGGCAAAAAGCTCGGCGTCATAGGTCTCGGAGCCATAGGAATCAAGGTTGCGAATACCGCCGTTAATCTTGGAATGGAGGTTTATGGGTATGATCCGTACATTTCGGTTGATGCCGCATGGAACCTCTCAAGATCGGTACGCCATGTGAAGTCAGCGGAGGAGATCTACGCAAATTGCGATATCATAACGATACATGTCCCGCTTCTTGATTCCACAAAGAAGATGGTAAATTCCGACGCCATAAAGCTTATGAAGAATGATGTGATCCTTATAAATCTCGCGAGAGACCTGCTTGTTGATGAGGATGCCGTCATTTCAGCGCTTAAGGTCGGCAAGCTCGCAAAATATGTGACGGATTTCCCGAACCCCACTACCGTAGGACAGGAGAATGTCATAGTCATACCTCATCTGGGCGCGTCGACAGAGGAATCCGAGGACAACTGCGCTGTCATGGCTGTGCAGGAGCTTACGGATTACATGGAAAACGGCAACATCAAAAACTCGGTAAACTTCCCTGCGATAAATATGGGAGTCTGCGACAAGACAGGCAGGATACTTATATTCCACAAGAACAAGGCGAATATGATAACCAAATTCTCAGCCTGCTTTGGAGACGCGGATATAAATATCGCCGAGATGAACAATAAGAGCAGGGGCGATAACGCTGTGACGATGATGGATCTGGATTCAGCGGTTTCTGATGAGATAATAGAGAAGCTTTCGACGATAAATGATGTATTCCGCGTGAGGGTCGTCAAATAATGGCAGATATAAGACCATTCAGGGCGATAAGGCCCGCAAAAAACAAGGCAGAGCACATAGCGGCGCTTCCTTATGATGTCATGAATACAGAGGAGGCAAAGGCCGAGATTGAGCGGGAGCCGCTTTCATTTCTTGCTATAGACAGACCGGAGACTAATTTCCCCAAAGGATACGATATGTACGCGCCGGAGGTCTATGATAAGGCAAAAGAGATCTTCGGGCGCATGATAAAAAACGGTGATCTCAGGGAGGATGAAAAAAGCTGCTATTATATCTATGAGCTTACAATGGAAGGACGGGCACAGACAGGCATAGTTGCTCTATGCTCAGCGGATGATTATGAAAATTCCGTCATTAAGAAGCATGAGAACACCCTTGCCGCAAAGGAGCAGGACAGGATAAGGCATATCAGCGCTCTTGAAGCCCAGACCGGCCCAATATTTCTCGCGTACAGAAGAGATGACGGCATAGAAGAGATCGTGGAGAAAAATAAAAAAGCTTCTCCGTTATTTGACTTTATATCTCCTGACGGTATCGGGCATAAGGGGTTTATGATCTCATCTGATGACGATATCGAAGTGCTTGGCAGAAGATTTGGGGATATAAATGAGATATACATAGCGGACGGACATCACAGATGCGCGTCTGCCGTAAAGGTATGCAAAGGGCTTCCTGAGGAAAAAAGATATTTCATGTCCGTGCTTTTCCCTGACAGCGAGCTAAAGATATATGATTACAACAGGGTAGTGAGTGATCTTAACGGGTTGTCCGAGAGCAGGTTTTTTGACAGACTCAGAAAGAAATATGTGATAGAAAGACTGGGGGAAAGTCCTGTAAAACCTGAGCATAAAGGGCAGATGACTATGTATATAAGCGGTATCTGGTACAGGCTTGATATCAAGCCGGAGTTTATAGCTCCCGATCCTGTCAGTTCACTCGATGTTGCGATACTTCAGAATGAAGTGCTGGCACCGATATTAAATATCGAAGATCCGAAGACCGATCAGAGGGTCGGCTTTGTGGGAGGGATCAGAGGCCTTACGGAGCTTCAAAGACTCGTTGATTCGGGAAGATACGAGGTTGCTTTTGCGATGTATCCCACATCGATAGAGGAGTTATTTGCGGTAGCCGACGCGGGAAGGCTCATGCCTCCCAAGTCGACATGGTTCGAGCCTAAACTGCGTTCGGGACTCTTTATAAATAGATTTGGAAATTAAAGGAGATAAGGAAATGACTAAGAAATTATACAATCTCATGGACTGGGCGGAAATAGAGGCAGTGAC
>JAFUWM010000227.1 GCA_017483425.1 Lachnospiraceae bacterium
ATGAGAACCATCGCCGAGGGTGTTGAGACCAAGGAGCAGGCTGATTTCTTAAGAGACGCCGGATGCGACATAGCGCAGGGTTATTATTATTCAAAGCCCATACCTACTGACGAGTTTGAAAGGCTTTTGGAAGAAGGGAGTTTGAAATGATCTTCGTAAGGCATGAGAATCTTAAGGTCGGAATGAGACTCGCGAAGCCTATATATGATAAAAAAGGCGTCCTCCTTTACGAGAGGGATTCAAAGCTCACCCCGCAGGGTATAGAGAGTGTAAAGAACTTTGGCATAATAGGGCTTTATATATTGGAGCCGGCTGAGCCTGTGCCGCCGATGACCGAGGAGGATATAGAGTTCGAGCGTTTCCAGCAGGCGACAAGCTTTGCCATAGCGGATGAACTGAAAGAGCTTCACGATCACGGTAAGATAAAGAATCTGCCGAATATCACGGCATCAATAATAAAAGGATACGGAAGGCTCGATCACAGGATAAACTTCGTGCAGAATTTAAGGAGCAAGGAGGATGAGCTTTCAAAACATTCCCTTAATGTGGCAATGCTCTGCGCGATGATCACCCATAAGATGAATACAAAGCTTTCGGATCAGAATGAGACCGTTACCGCTGCGATAGTACACGGAGTGGGAAGACTCGATGTGCCGGAAGAGGTAAGGGACAGGAAGGAGAAGACCGAAAGCGATCTTAAGCTCATATACGAATGTAAGAAGAGAGGCGAGTCCATTATTGAATCAGCGTTTCTCTCGACTCCGGGAATAAACCGCATAGTATCCCAGTCAACCCGTATGCTGCACGCATTTGATGAGGGACATGAGCTTGATATAAGGAAGAACGTTATCGGAGCAAAGGTTCTGTGCCTTGCGCGCGTTTTTGATAATATGACGGCTATGAATGATGTCAATGAGCCAAGCTCGGAAATATCCGCGGTCAGATTCCTCATGGAGCATGATGAGTTTTTTGATGCTGAAATGGTAAATGCGCTTATAGACAGCATAAACCTGCTGGCTCCGGGTACAACCGTCGAGCTTACAAACGGAGACAAGGGACTTGTCATAACAGAGAATACATACAATATCTTAGAGCCTATTGTCCTTTCGTTCGGTGACAACAGGATCATAGATCTCGGACAGAAGCTGATATACGGAGATCTTGGCATCAAGGATGTCATGAAGACCATGGATAACAGAAATATCATAGACAGGGAGGCTCTTAAAAAGGCAGGAATAAATCTTTAATCAAAAATGATCAATCGTTGTCCGGGCTTTGTTCTGTGCCCGGACACATCAAAAAGTTCGTTTTATTCATAATTTCGTTTTTTTCAAAATAAGATTCAGATTTAACTATTCATGACAGCCCGAAGCATTTGTTGCCGTGGGCATACAAAAGCACACACTTTGTAATCAGATAAAAAACTTTTTAAACCGGCAGGAGGAAATCAATATGTACAGTTGTGTAAAGACACTGGCTCTCAGCGGACTCATAGGTAAAGAGATCCGGGTGGAGGCGGATATGTCCGAAGGTCTTCCCGTATTTGAAATGGTAGGGTTTCTGGGCGGAGAAGTGAAAGAAGCAAGAGAGAGGGTAAGGACTGCCCTGAAAAATTCCGGAGTTTCACTTCCTCCAAAGAGGATCACGGTAAACCTCTCACCCGCGGACATCAAAAAAAGCGGCACATCCTATGATCTTGCGGTTGCGGTTTCATTGCTGAAACTGCTCGGGAAGCTACCGCCTGAATCCGCCGACGGCATGGTAGTCATAGGGGAATTGGGACTGTCGGGAGAGATACACAAAGTAAACGGAGTGCTGCCCATGCTAATAGAAGCAAAGAGCATGGGAATATCCTCATGCATGGTTCCGCATGACAATATCGCTGAGGCTATGGCTGTGGATGGAATGGGAGTTATCGGTGTTAGATCCATAGAAGAGATGAGATCATTTTTTGAAGGTAAGGAAACGGAATGCGTAAGAAATGCCCGCGCAGATTTAAATGATATGTATGAGGACACGGATTATGATGTGGACTTTTCAGAGGTGAACGGGCAGGAGACCTGCAAGAGAGCAATGGAGATAGCGGCTGCGGGAATGCACAATATACTTCTGATAGGTCCGCCGGGATCGGGAAAGACTATGCTCGCAAAAAGGCTTCCGACTATACTTCCAAAGCCAGACACAGACGAGTGCATGGAGATCACAAAGATATACAGTGTGGCAGGACTCTTAAAAGACGGGCAGGGTCTTATAAGGACGAGGCCGTTTGTAGCGCCGCATCATACCATATCGGCTGCGGCAATGGCAGGAGGCGGCGCGATACCGAGACCCGGAGAGTGTTCGTTATCTCACAGGGGAGTTTTATTCCTTGACGAGCTGCCGGAGTTTTCAAAGAGTACACTTGAGATACTCAGGCAGCCTATGGAGGATAAGCAAGTCACCATTGCAAGGGCTGCCGCAAGCTATACATATCCGGCGGGATTTCTTTTATGCGCGGCGATGAACCCGTGTAAATGCGGTTATTACCCGGACAGGGAGAAGTGCAGGTGTTCTGATTCTGACGTACAGAAATATCTGGGAAAGATATCGGGGCCGCTGCTGGACCGGATCGATATCTGCGCCGAGGCTTCAAGGATGGATTATAAGGATATAAGCTCTAAAGAATGCGGTGAGAGCTCGGCTGTGATAAGAAAGAGGGTAGAGGGAGCCGTTATGATGCAGAAAGAGAGATTTAAGGACTCTGATATAAGGTTTAATACGGATATAGGGGTAAAGGATATTGACAGATACTGTCATTTGGGAAGAAAAGAAGAGAAGCTTATGAGGGAAGCCTTTGAGAGCATAGGACTTTCGGCAAGGGCTTATCACAAGATGATAAGGGTGGCGAGGACGATAGCAGATCTTGACGGTTCGGAGAAGATAGAATGCCGGCATCTGTCAGAGGCCATAGGCTTCAGGAATATAGACAGGAGGTACTGGAATGGATGAAATAAGATATATCACGAGATTTGAAGAGGACTATCCCGATAAGCTGAGGTTTATACCTTCTCCGCCTGCCGGGATATATGTAAAAGGCGATCTGCCCGATCCTGACAAAAAGACCGTTGCGATAGTAGGCGCGAGAAGCTGTACGGAATACGGGCGCAGGATGGCGCAATACTTCGCTTCGCATCTTGCATCAGCCGGGGTGCAGATTGTATGCGGGCTGGCGAGGGGGATTGACGGTATAGCCCAGAAAGCGGCTCTTGAAGCCGGAGGCAGGTCTTTTGGCATATTGGGCTGCGGAGTAGATATTGTGTATCCAAAGGAAAACAGAGAAATTTACGATATGATCCAAGGCCATGGCGGACTCATATCCGAGCATCCGCAGGGTGCGGCTCCGCTGGGTCCGCATTTTGCTTCAAGAAACCGCATCATATCCGGTCTGTGCGATATCCTGCTTGTGATAGAAGCAAGGCTGAAATCAGGAACATCAATAACCGTTAATGATGCGCTGGAGCAGGGGAGGGATATATTCGCGGTTCCGGGAAGACTTACCGACGGGCTTTCTGCCGGATGCAATAAACTCATATCAGAAGGAGCCGGTGTCGCTCTTCATCCCGATGACATATTAAAGGCATTGGGACTTATGTGCGAGGAGCCGGTTTCATTTGCCAGGGATAAAGCATCAGGTATTAGAAATTCGCTTGATCTTTCCAATAAAGAAAAGCTCGTATATGACTGTCTGGATCTCTATCCCAAAACAGCGGATGAGATAATAAGAACCAGCCGCCTCCCGATATCCGAAGTGATGGAAAAGCTTACGAGCCTGTGCATAAAAGGCGCAGCAAAAGAATGCGGCAGAAGTAATTATATTAAACTGGGTTAAAAAAAGATTATTCTAAGATCGAGCCGCAGATATCGCAGTAGTAGGCATCCGTAAGGAAATGAAGCCTTCCTTTTTCACATACAGGGCATACGCCCCCGTCTTTAAGCCAGTATGAAGCGTCATGCTGTGGTGGTGCTGCGGGAGCGACAGGCTGTTTTTGAATGTAAGCTGCTTCAGGTTTTTTAGCAGCTGCTATGGATTCGTCTTCAAAATCATTAAGTCCGGCATTTAAGGCTTCATCAGTATAATTTGAAGCTCTGGCGAGGACATGGGTCTGTTTCACGTTTATGTATTCGTTTATGGAAGGACTGATGGAGAGTATCTCACAGCCGCAGCGCACTGTGCTCGGATTCATACGGAACACATGCAGGATGCGTGCTTTCACATGGAATATTTTTTCAAGGACATCATCTTCAAAATATGTATATATGAGACGATGTATAAGGTTTTTGGATTCAAGATCCGAACCGACATTTATACCGATGCCTGTTATGGAAATGTCATTGACCACGCAGGGATATTTACCGTCAAGCATGCTTATGGTACAGGAGCTTCTGTAGCCTACTGATATCCTGACGGAGTGTCTGCGGTTTACCGGTGTGCTGTCACCGTTTCCCTTTATTATATAGCTTCGCTCAGGTTTTCTCTGGTAACGGATCGAAACGTCCTTCCAGACATGTAGTCTGCCGGAGATCGGGTTCAGATATCTGATCTCCATATGGTGGCATCTGTTGTCTATGTGCAGGGCATTTTCAAGGATTATTATCGGCTCGGCATATATGGTGTTTTCCGGATCCTCCGCGTCGGCATAGGGCAGCAGATTTGTCGTGAAATCAAAATGCTTGTCCTTTATATCAAAGGCGATTATGATGCTCTCAGTCTTAGGCACTTCACTAAGATACATAAACCAATCCCTTTCTGGCGTCAAACACCTGTTGCCTTAAATTATTGTACCATATATAATATGGTGGGTGCACCAGTTTCTCGTTTTGCCGTTATTTCTTATATTGCGTCAGATCGTTTATCCAGAAGCCGTTTCGTACCATGAAAAATCCGATGACGCATTTTATAAGCTCAAGGCTTTGCATGGAAGCAAACAGTACCAGTATGGTAAGGGATGTAAACCTGACGAGCAATATGAGTATAGGAATAGTGAAGAACCATGCAAAAAGAGAGTCAAAGGCAAAGGTTATCCAAGTCTTTCCGCCGGATCTAAGCGTAAAATACGCGCAGTTTTCATACGCGTATAAAGGCATGAATAAAGCGCAAGTCCTTATCAGGCCTGTGGCTATAGCCTTTACAGCGCCCGAGGTTTTGAAGAGTTCCGGGAAATAACCGGATATCGCAAAGAGTATGGCTCCGGATATGACGCAGAGACCTAATGTAAATGCCGTAAGCTGGTATGAGGTTTCCTTTATCTCATGATCTTTTTTCATCCTTTTGCCAAGCTCCTGACCAAGTATGATCGCTATAGTGTCCCCCATTGCAATGAAAGCAATATTAAAAAGGTTGTTTATCGTGGTGCTTATGTTCATGGCGGCGACAACATCAAGACCGCGGAGTGAATACTGCTGGCTGTTTACGGTCTGACCAAGCGACCAGAGGAACTCGTTCAAAAGCAGGGGCGCTGCCTTTGGCAGTATGCTGACGATCAGCGAAGTGGGAATGAAAAAGCTTCGGTAAAGTCCCGCGGCAAAGGGATTGCGGGATTTATTCCGGTGAGTCCATATAACGAGTATCGCAAGTTCAGCAAATCTTGATATGACCGTGGCAATAGCGGCACCTGACACACCCATAACAGGAAACCCGAATTTGCCATAGATCAGCAGATAAGTTCCGACAAGGTTTATAAGCATGGCCATGATGCCTGCGGCCATGGGAACTATCGTCTCTCCGGTTTCTCTCAGAGTACCTGCATATGAGAAAGAGAGCGCAAGCGGGAGCATCCCGAAATACATGATAAAGAGGTATTCATTCGCGGATGACAGGGTGGCGTATGCATCGCCTGTTCCGCTCTCACCCTTTAACCATAGGTTAATGAGATCGTTTCCCCTGAATACAAATATCAGTATCCCGATCAAGGTGACGATAAAGGACAGGATCACCTTCATGCGCATGGTGAAGCGTATGCCTTCGGCATCACCCTTTCCGGCAAACTGTGCGGTAAATATGCCTATCCCCGCATTACCGCCAAAGAGGCACAGCATGAATACGAACAGCAACTGGTTCACTATGGAAACGCCGCTCATAGCGTCCGTGCCGATGCGACCGACCATGATATTGTCGAGCATACCCACAAAGTTCGTGATGCCATTCTGTATCATTATAGGAATGGCAATCCTGAGCGTCATTTTATAAAAATCACTTGTACCGATAAGGTTCAGCTTATTTGTCTGCATAGTGATGAATATCATATCACATATGAGTGAAGATGTGTTATAACCCGCAATTTACTATATATGTTTTTTTTGTTATAATTCTTGTGTCCGAACACAAAATGTTTTATTGAGGAACTGCTTTATTATGGAA
>JAFUWM010000228.1 GCA_017483425.1 Lachnospiraceae bacterium
AAGGACGGTCACCTCGATATTATTATTTACGATCAGGGCCTCGTTTTTTTTCCTTGAGAGAGTGAGCATCAGTTATTCCCCCTTTGCCTTTGCGATCGCTTCATCCTTTGCTTTTGCAAGAACCTCATATATCGGATATTTAACCGGGTACTTATCATCCTCATCAAGTATTACCTGAACAGCTTTTCTCGTAGACGCATTCACTATAAACGGAGCCATAAGGTTTACAGTCATTTTCGTGATATCATGCGGAACCGTCACGGTAACAAGCACAAGCATATCATCTTCTTTCAGCTCTCCCAGCGGTATAAGGTAATCATCCTCGACCACGGGGTTGTAACTGTCCTTTACGACCAGGGGATCCACAACGGGCATCGCAAATGCGGGCTCGTCCAATGATACCATGAAAGAAAGTCCCTGTCCTTCTCCGTCCTCTTCTTCATCATGCATAAGCGCGAATTTCTTTAAATCCGGGAAGCCTACGATGCCTCCGTCAAATGTGATGATCTTGTCGTCATCGATTTCAATCTCGCCGAAAAGCTTAGTGTTTACCTTCATGTGTACCTCCATATAGAGAAATATGATAACAACCGATTATTAGTATATCACAATTCCGACCCTGAAAAAACCTAATTATTCCAGTATTTCAGATGTAGTCCACAAGGGTCTGCTGGCTTATACGTCCGGTTGCCATCAGCGCCGCGTTGTATACCAGATTTGCCTCGCTGACCTCAACCGCAATATTTGTGATATCTACATTTTCATTATCCGACGCAAGAGTTGTTACTGTAGTCTTTTCCTCAGACAGACGGTTTGACACAAGGCTCAGTCTGTTGTCCACGGTGCCGCAGGCTGTCTCCGCCTGATTCGCCTGGTCAAAGAAATTGCCAAATTGCGTGATCGCATCTTCGTAGGTAGCCTGAAGCTTATTCTTGGCGAGATCCAGCTCTTTGTTTGCTGCTTTTAAGAGCTTCTCCGTATCCTCGTCGCTTCCGCCCCTTTCCTCAAGAATCTTGTTCAGCTTATTTACCTTTGTTTCCGCGTTATTGAAGGTATCTATAGCCGCAAGCACATCATCTATCTCGCGCATTATCTGTGTATCAAAAACATCCTGCGCATAGGTATTGATCTGAATCTGCTGATTAGTACCTACGGTATAGTTTATAGCCTGCTCGTGGGAGTCATATATCACTGTCTTATCGGCAGATGCTGTAGCTTCCGGATCGTTATATGCCGCCCCGTCCTCATAACCTATACAGTCAAAATAATGCTGTGGCTTGACATCTCCCTCGGAGAATCTTGTCTTATTGTATGTCACGGTAATGGTATCTGTTCCTGTCACATTTGGTAACTGAGATAAAGTCGTAGCTATCTTCGACCCCATTATCAATTCTCCGGTATCCTTAACGAGATATATTTTTTTCTCCGTTCCTGACACCTCACTTGCTCCGGCTGCGTTAAGCTTCATATGTGCGTAAACATCCTCTTCTCCTCCCTCTCCAGGATCTGTGGAACTAACTACGTCAACAGACACATCTGTCTCCTGATAATATGACATAATTGTCCTTCCATCAGCAGAGATATTATATATCCTCCTATCTGATGTTAATGGCGAATCCGATGAAGTCTGAAACGTAAACGTTCCGTCATTATGAACTGTAACCTCTGATGAACCAGTAATATCGTTACCGCCAGCGTCAATTACTTTTAGTTTGTGATCTCCTGTGCCTCCTCCGGTGTATGGGGAATTCTTGTGTGTCAATCCGGTGGTTTGTATCGTGTAAGCCGTGCCGTTTTCATCCGTTATTGTGATACTACTAATTATCCCTGTTACCGGATCCTTGCCTTTGTCAGGAATACTTAAGGATGGACTCTGCTTTCCGGAAAGCTTTTCTCTGTAGGTCAACGTAGTAGTTGTCTTGTCTGTCTCTACATCATCATATGACATGCGAAGACGGTATACTTCGTTTTCCTTCACAGCTTGTTCCGTTGTTGTAGGTGCGGTTCCGGTTTCAAGCTTATTGATCTCATCCATCGAGATCTCGCCCTCTGTATAGCTTGCTTTGGTTATGGCGGAAGCGTTAAATCCGTCCTTGATGTCCCTGTAGTATGCCTCGGTATCCTTTGCAAAGGTAAGGCTCTCTCCGGTTCTGTAGCCGGTAAATACGCTGCGTCCCGCATTTGTGGCATTACCGTTGGAGTAGATCTGCTTCTTAAAAGCGTTCATATTCTCATATATCTTTTCCCTGTCAGACGCAGTGTTTGTGCCGTTTGCGCCCTGATCGGCATAGGACTTAAGCGATGAGAGCATTTCTTTCGTAGAGCTTATAGCGCTCTGTGTAACGCTGACCCATGCCTGCGCATCGGGAACATTCGCTCCGTAATACTGTGATATCTCGGACAGATTGCTGCGAAGCCTTAATGCCCTTATCGCTATTATGGGATCATCGGACGGCCTTGTTATCTTCTTCTCCGTAGCCATCTGGTTATTGAGCTTATCAAGGTACTCCTTATTCGTATTGATATTTGAAAGGGAGTTACCTGACATCATCTTGTTTGTGATTCTCATGCTGTTGTCTCCTTACTGAAATTAATCCGCTTGTTTCCTCTAAACAGCTATCCTGTCAGTCCGATCATCAAACCCCTGTATTAAGTATCAGTCTGTCATACATTTCGGTCATGGTCTGTATCACCTTTGCCGAGAGCTCATACGCATGCTGGAACTTAACAAGGTTCAGCGCTTCCTCATCCGTATCCACACCCGATACCGAAAGCCTCTGGTTTGTGATCGCCTGTCCTATTATCGTGAAATTCTTTTCAAATGTGTTAGCGCTCTGCTTGCTCAATGCCACATCCGAAAGTATGCACTGAAGGAACTCTGCGCTGGAGCAGCCTCTGAATGCCACCTTGCCTTTATCCGTCTTGATAGAGGAAAGATCTTTCACAAGATCCGCGCCGTCTACCGACGAATCTGATTCTTTATTATAGGTTGTAGCCATCTTTGTAGAGTCTGCAAGGATGTCCGAGCTTATGACAAAATTCTTGGCAGTGAGCGCATTATATGTATATGTTCCGTTGGTCTGGCTTGCGTTCCTGATTATGTAATTTGTATTATCAATACGACTGTCATCCGTCTGCATCAGATCATGCTGCGTTCCCTCAAAGTCTACCATCTGGAAGAAGCATCTGTCTCCCATCTCATCCCCGTTAAGGTCGTAGCCCCTGCTCTCTATCTTATTAAAAACACCTGCAAAGGAGCGTACAAATTCATTAAGCTGGGCCTGATAATACGGAACGCCCATATAATCTATGCTCTGACCCACTCTTACGGTCATATCCTTTGATACAGCATCCAGCAGGCCATCCTGCATTTCATTATTGGAATCTCTGTATTTAAGACCATCAAATGTATATGTTCCGGAACCATCAGGATTTTCCTTATATGACCATGAACTATACACATAATCAAAACCGCTTATGTTTATCGTGCCGGAATCAGGAAGGGTGCATTTTGTCATATCGGTAAGATTGCCTTTAACCACATTTACATCAATGGATGTAGATGTGGTTCCGGCAGGCTTACCCGCCGCCAGTTTGCCGTCAAAGAACTCCTTGTTATTCCCGTCCCTTAACTGCAGAAGCCCCTTAAGCTGGCCGCTTAGTGTGGCTGCCATAGGATAAAACTTCCCGCCGTTCCTTTTCCAATATATATCATAGAGACCGTCTATATCTGACTGATTGACTTTCTCATCTCTTGCCCTGCATTCCAGAGTATCGTAGTCGTATCCGTCAACAAGAACACTCGCTCCGCCTATCATTACCTGAAAGACTTTCGCGCCGGTCGGATTATCCGGGTCGGCATAGTTGTATACATCAACTTCTCTTGTCTCCACATCGACCAGAGTTGAGAGCTCGTCCAGCAAAACCTCTCTCTGATCCCTCAGCTCATTCGCGATCGTCCCCCTTACTTCTATTACATTTATCTGCTTGTTGAGGGACGCTATCTGGGATGCTATGGAATTGATACGGTCCACTACATCCTTGACTTCCTGATTTATATTATCCTGCGTCTTTTCAAGATCCGCAGCCATTGTGTTGAAATACTCTGTAACGCTCTGTGCCTGGCCGATAAAAGCTGTACGGGTAGTCGTGCTCCCCGGATCGTCTTCAAGCTTTGATAACGCGTTATAGAAATTCTCAACATACACCGAATTAAATCCCGGAACCACTGTAGTATCGGTGAAATAATTCTCTATCTCTCCCATGTAGGAGTTCTTTCTCGCGTATTCACCAAGGCTTGCCGCATTTGCCCTGTATTTCAGATCAATGTACGCATCCCTTATCTGGTCTACGCTCTTTGCGTCAACTCCTGCGCCGGCCATTCCGTAATGCGTATAGGTTCTTAACGCAGATGCCGCCTCCTGCTTAAGCTCCTGTCTGGAATACCCTTCAGTATTTATATTTGCTATGTTGTTTGCGGTGATATTCTGGGAAGCCTGCGCTGCAGTAAGTCCTGAATATCCGATCATTAATCCAAAAAACTGTGAAGGCATTTTTCTCCTCCTTTACGTCATACTGTTTATAAGAGTATCCAGCATCGAATTTATAGTGTTTATATATCTTGACGAAGCATTATAAGCATTCTGATATCTGATCATCTGCGTGAGCTCGTCACTGTCTGAAACCCCGACTACTTCCTGCCTCTGGCTGTCTATGGACATTACCATCGCCTCCTGATTGACGGATATCGACTGATATACCTTTCCGTTTGTGGCATTTTCACTGACAAGAGCCGAATAATAGCCCGCAAATGTCAGCGGTGTCCCCGTGTCAGGGTTCAGGGAATCAAATTTATTTGAAAACAGGTTCACGAGCGCATCCGCCTTCTGCTGATCCCTTGAACCGTCCGCAAGCAGAAATCCGTTATTCATTGATGTCGGTGTCTTTTGTACGGTAGGGTTTATCATCAGATTTGATGTCGTCCAACCGTCGGTTCCGTCTGTCACATCCTGCGTGATCTTTGAGAACAACAGAGTATCACCTGGCGCACCGTCCGGTGAGCTGTTTGACGAAAGTACGGAATTGATCCCCGTGACTATCCCGCGTACCAGATTGTCAAATTCTGCCATGACCGTCATCATGGACGATCTCTTTGTCGTGCTGTCAAACGTATTTATGCTTTCAGCTTCGGAGTCTATGGTCACGATCTTGCTGCCAACCTGATATTTTTCTCCGACATCATACAAGTCTTTATAGGTAGCTCTTTTATTTCCTCTTGTATTATAGAGCGCCTTAAGGGCTCCTATATCTGTATTCTTGTCGGAGGAAATATCTTCTGTTGTAGAGAACACTTCCTGATTTTTATATCTGGGCCATACCGGTACATAGAAGCTGTCCTCCACGGGCCTTCTAAGCCCGTCGTCAATATCATCAGCGAAGTATTCGTTATACTCGTCGCCTCTCATATAGCCCATCTCATTGACATAGTCCTGTGTCACGAAATCGACACCCTCTATCTGGACTGTCACTATGCCATGATAATCCTCGTCATAAGAAATCCTTGCCATGCCACCGAGTTCATCTATAAGCTGATCCCGCGCGTCCCTGAGATCGTTCGCTCTCTCGATCCCGCCTGTCTCAATGGCTACTATCTTCTGGTTGAGCTCCCATATCTTATTGCCGTAATCATTTATCTTGTCTATATTATCCTTTATCTGGGAATTTATATTGTCCTGATATTCGGAAAGGCCGTTATATACCGCCTGCGCCCTTTCAAGGAAAGACTGCGCTTTGCTCACAAGAAGTCCCTGATTTGTCGCGTCTTC
>JAFUWM010000019.1 GCA_017483425.1 Lachnospiraceae bacterium
ACGCATGCACAGAGAGGGTGTCGAGCTTGCGACAGAGCTTGATGACGGAAATATATTTTCATGTCCCGCCGGACTTGTGCATTTCATCGTTCCCGTAAAAAAAGAGGGTGAGACGGTATATTCCGTGATTGCCGGTCCCATAGCGATGGACTATCCTGACATTTCCGTGGTTGACGGACTTATCAGGGGATATGGTCTTACGATAGATCTGAGGCAGAAGCTCTATGCCGCGCTAAACGCCATACCGATAGTGGAGCCCGTGCGCATACAGCACTTAAGCAAGCTTTTGTATGCCCTGATAAGCGACCTGCCGGATGACGGCAGTGAGGAAGAGGACGATCCCGTGCCTGAGAATCTGAGCGCTGCTTCCGTTTCGATACCGATAATCCAGAAGGCTGTGGCATATATCGACGAGCACTTTCAGGAGGATATGCGCCTTGAAAATGTGGCTGCCTTTGTCGGGCTTAATCCCTCGTATTTTTCATCTATTTTTAAGAAGGAGCTTAAGATAAGCTTTTCAAATTATCTCACGCAAAAAAGGATCGAAGAGGCATGTGGTCTGCTTCTTCGATCCAATCTTTCACTTTCCGATATCGCCTATGAGGTCGGCTTTGAGAATCAAAGCTACTTTTCCCACAGCTTCAGACGGCATACGGGCATGTCGCCCAAGGAATACAGGAAGAGTCAGATCCCGTATTCCTCCGGCAGATAGCGTTTTCCGCTGAGCTCATCCTTCATCTCCGCGATAAATTCTTCCTCATCCTCGGGAATCTCGTCTACCTGATCCCTGAGCATCTCAAGCCAGTTTTCCTCGCGCTCGTCAAGTACCAGCTCTTTGTTTTCCACGGCGCGGTCAAGGATATCGAGAGCCTTTATCGCCGTGTGCAGTGTCCTTAAGAAAGGATCCTGGGTCTTTACGATCTCTTCGGATATTTCAAATACCACGTCCGGTTTCATTATATAGGCCTGAGGATCCAGATAGCAGTCTGATTCCACAAGAAGATCACGCATAAGGAGTGCATGACCCTTTTCGGCTGCGGTATTCAGCAGACGGCAGTCGTAGGCCAGCTGTTCCATGGAAACTACCGGCGCAAATCCCGACAGCAGCTTTACCTGCTGGACGGATTCATTGCTCCATGTATCCGCGACGGACAGCGCTATATTGCCTATGGGGCTGAAGTGCGCGCAGGCGGCAGACTTGCCCTCAAGGGCAATAGGGGTTCCGGTTATGGCTTTGAGATATACATTTTCATAAGCGCAGTCCTTGCTGGGGCCTACAGCTCCGTTTTCTATCGCGACCAATGCCCTCGGAGCGGCTACGGCACGCATTACCGCGGCATATACTTTCGGCAGGAAGCCCTGCTCCGCAAGGACCATGGAGGTATTTGCAAATCCGCAGGCCGAGTCACCGGCCGATATAGATCCGCATTCCTCGGCGATATTTGAGATGTTGGTCCAGAGCCATTTCATATCTCTTGCGCCGAGGCAGCCCAGAGCGAAGATCGAGGTCCTGAGATCGGCATTCACTATGGCTTCATCGTTTATTTCCTTACCACCGGTGGATTCTATTGACAGAAAATCCGCGCCTTCCTTTGCGGTCTCGGTAAATATCTTTAGCATGGATTCCCAGTAGGCGCCGCTTCTCATTATCGGCGGGCGGTTCATCTCGCGAAGATCGTTCGGTGTCATACGGAATACACTCTTCAATCCGTGTTTTTCTTCGTATTCATACATCGTGCTGCGGAGGATCTTAAAAATCTCTATGCCCCATTCCGGATGCTCGGTGTACTGGGGCAGGGTTTCAAATTCAACCACAAGACCCGGCACATGCAGGTGGAGCGCCTTATCGAGAACGCCGGTGATGATCTCCTGATAGATATCCTTTGCTTTTGGAAGAGTTTCTTCGGTGGCTTCCATAGCTGGAAGCGTAAAGTTTATCTCGGGATATATAGTTCCCCCGCCTATCACCATGCCGTTTTTGCAGGTTACGGGATTGGGGCAGCTTCCGTAAATGAAATCGTCAACGGAATCATATGCAAGTTTTGTAAATTGTTTTGGTGTCATGGCTCAGCTCGCTTTCTTATTATTCATAAACTCTTTTGCGTGTTCCGCGGCAGCGGAGGCATCGGGGGTATAGCAATCCGCCCTGACCTCATCCGCGAAGCTTTGTGAGACAGGGGCTCCGCCTATCATGATATGATATTTGTCTCTCACGCCCTGACGTTCAAACTCCTTTATCACATCACCTATCGCGGGCATTGTCGTGGTAAGCAGAGCTGACAGGCACACTATGTCCGCGCCTACCTCCTCGGCTTTCTCTACAAACTTTTCATCGGGAACGTCTATCCCAATATCATAGACATCAAGTCCCGCGCCCCTCATCATCATCGCGACAAGGTTTTTACCTATATCATGCAGATCGCCTTTGACGGTTCCTATGACCACCGTGCCTACAGGCTCGATCCCCGATTCCGAAAAGAGCGGCTCTATGATCTTTACTCCGGCGGACATTGCTCTTGCGGCCATGAGCATTTCCGGTACGAAGATCTTATTGGCGCTGAAATTCTCCCCGACGATACCCATCGGGGCAATGAGGCCGTCCTCCAGTATTTCCTTTACCGGCACGTTTTCCTCAAGTGCCTGATTGACAATGTTTTTTACATCCTTTACCTTGCCTTTTTGCACGGCAGTCGATAATGCTTCAAAATCCATAAAAACCTCCTCCACAAAACGTAAAACACGGCTTTATCTGTTTTTCACATACATTATATGTTTTCCGATGAGGAAAGTATTTTAAAGAATTTGGAACTTTTGGTATACTGGATCCGCTGACTCCTAAAAATAATGAAAAAGTTTTTAATTATTTTTGCATATAGAATGAATCGATAACCCCCTATCGGATAATCAGAACAGAAACCTTATTGACATACCATATAAAAAAGAGTATAACAGACTAAACAGAAATCATACTAATCCTAGATAAAAGATAGGAAATGAGGAGGGCGCAAAAATGAGTGATTACAAATTTGAAACATTACAGCTTCACGTAGGTCAGGAGCAGGCTGATCCGGCTACGGATTCAAGAGCGGTACCGATCTACCAGACGACTTCATACGTATTTCATAACAGCAAGCATGCGGCAGACAGGTTCGGACTTGCGGATGCCGGAAATATATATGGAAGACTTACGAATTCGACACAGGATGTACTTGAAAAGAGGGTAGCAGCTCTTGAGGGCGGAAGCGCAGCGCTGGCACTTGCATCCGGAGCAGCGGCAATAACATACGCTATCGAAGCCCTTGCTGCAAACGGCGGACACATCGTAGCCCAGAAAACGATCTATGGCGGAACTTTCAATCTGCTCGAGCATACGCTTCCCCAGTACGGGATCAAGACATCCTTTGTGGATGCTCATAATCTTAAGGAAGTAGAGGACGCTATACAGGACGATACAAGGGCGATCTTCCTTGAGACACTCGGAAATCCCAACAGTGACATCCCCGATATCGACGCTGTTTCTGAGATAGCGCATAAGCACGGTCTTCCTGTAGTGATAGATAATACCTTCGGAACACCTTATCTTATCAGACCCATAGAGCACGGAGCTGACATCGTGGTTCATTCAGCTACGAAGTTCCTCGGCGGACACGGCACCACGCTTGGCGGCATCATCGTAGAGTCAGGCAAGTTTGACTGGAAGGCAAGCGGCAAATATCCTAATATAGCGGCTCCGAATCCGAGCTACCACGGCGTATCTTTCTATGATGCCGTAGGACCTGCAGCTTTCGTTACATACATAAGGGCCATACTCCTCAGGGATACCGGAGCTACGATCTCACCTTTCAGCGCTTTCCTTCTTCTTCAGGGAGTTGAGACGCTTTCACTGAGGCTTGAGCGTCATGCAGAGAATACAAAGAAGGTCGTTGAGTATTTGAGCAAGCATCCGCAGGTAGAAAAGGTAAATCACCCTTCACTGCCTGATCATCCTGATCACGCTCTCTATCAGAAGTATTTCCCGAATGGCGGAGCTTCGATATTCACTTTTGATATCAAGGGCGGACAGGACGAAGCATGGAAGTTCATTGATAACCTTGAGATCTTCTCACTTCTCGCAAACGTCGCGGACGTGAAGAGCCTTGTGATACATCCCGCGTCAACGACACATTCACAGCTCTCGGACGAGGAGCTTAACGATCAGGGTATCCATAAGAATACTATCAGGCTTTCGATCGGTACGGAGCATGTAGATGATATCATTGCGGATCTCGAAAAGGGATTTGCGGCTTTGAAGTAATATAGGCACTAAGCTTTTTTACATACTTTCCTTCTTTAGGGCACTGTATCCTGAGCCAATACAGTGCCCGTTTTAATTCATCGCACAGCAGGGTGCGTGGCTCGACATTGAGCAATAAGTATTGCTCGCATAATAGTTGCGAAACAATGGGAAAATGTGATAGCATTCTTATTCAGGTATATTTATGAAATTGGATAACGAACTATTATCAAAATATGAAGAGCTGAAGGACTATATCAGTTCTTTTGGAAGCGTCGGGGTCGCTTTTTCGGGCGGGGTTGATTCGACGTTTCTGCTGTATGCGGCGCATGAGGCACTGGGCGATAAGGCGGTTGCGCTGACAGCGGCGTCATGTTCATTTCCGGTGAGAGAATTAAATGAGGCGATGAAGTACTGCGGTGACATGGGGATAAGGCATATCGTCGTAGAGTCCGAGGAGCTGTCCATAGAAGGCTTCTCACAAAATCCGAAGAACAGATGTTACCTCTGCAAAAGGGAGCTTTTTGAAAAATTCCTTAAAGCGGCTGAGACTGAGGGACTTGAAGCAGTGGCAGAGGGCTCAAACCTCGATGACAACGGAGACTACAGGCCCGGGCTTACTGCCGTTTCGGAGCTTGGAATCAAAAGCCCCCTGAGGCATATCGGGTTTACCAAGGAAGAGATACGTATATTATCAAAGCATTTCGGACTGCCTACCTGGGATAAGCAGTCCTTTGCATGTCTGGCGAGCCGTTTTCCCTATGGAGAAACCATTAGTGAAGAAAAGCTGGGGATGGTGGATAAAGCCGAGCAGTATCTATTAGATCTAGGTTTCAGACAGCTCAGGGTTCGCATACATGGCGGCAATATGGCACGTATTGAACTCATGCCGGAGGACTTTTCTGAGTTTATGAGAGACGATATCCGCGACAAGGTGTATGAAAAGCTGAAAGAGATCGGATTCATATACGTGACCCTTGACTTAAAGGGATACAGGACGGGCAGCATGAATGAGACACTGATAGAAGCCGGGAAGCCTTAATATGCGGCAGGAGTCCGAACCCGTTAAATTAAGATGTATGCTTCAGGAGCTTCTTGAAAATTCTGGGGCGGATAAAGACGGGATAAATATAATAGATATAAGGTCAAGTGAGGATTTTGAGAGGGAGACTTTCCCCGGAGCTGTAAATTCCCGGTGGGATGAGTTTGATCAGAAGCTTCTTGACAGGGATAAGACAAATTATCTTATCTGCTACGACGGACATCACTCGGATGATCTGGCTGAGAAGTATACGGCTCAGGGATATAATGTAAAAAGCCTTGAAGGTGGTTATTCCTCATATGTGAAATATAAGGTGTCACATCTTCTTGAAAAAGAGGATGAAGAGACAAGACGCGAGGCCGAGCGCAGCATAATAAAGCTATACAGGAAGGATCTGTGGTCAAGGTTTACCCAGGCGGTCAATAAATATGAGCTTATAAAGCCCGGAGACAGGATAGCCGTGTGCGTATCCGGCGGCAAGGATTCCTTTCTCATGGCAAAGCTCTTTGAGGAGCTGTATAAGCACGGGGAGACGAATTTTGAGCTAGTATACCTTACCATGGACCCCGGATATAATGTGTTTAATCATCAGATGGTAAAAGACAACGCAAAGCTTTTAGGCGTCGTCCTGCATGAATTCAGATCAACGATCTTTGATATAGTTGATTCTGATGAGAAAGCGCCGTGCTATCTGTGCGCGAGGATGAGGCGGGGAGCCCTGTACGCGCACGCAAGGGAGCTTAAGTGCAATAAGATAGCTCTCGGACACCATTATGATGACGTGATAGAGACGATACTCATGGGTATGCTCTACGGCGGGCAGGTACAGACAATGATGCCAAAGCTTCACTCGGTGAATTTCCCGGGGATGGAGCTTATAAGGCCGCTTTACCTCATAAGGGAGGAGAGCATAAAAAGGTGGGCGAGGCACAACGGGCTTCATTTCATCCAGTGCGCGTGCAGACTTACGGAGCGTGCGGGAGTCTGCGGCGGAGGAGGAGATAACGGCGGAAAGAGGGCAGAGGTAAAGACGCTCATAAAGAAGCTCCATGAGACGAATCCGTATACGGAGGCAAATATTTTTAAGAGCGTTGAAAACGTGAATCTGTCTACCGTGATAGCATATAAAAAGGACGGAGAGACACATCATTTTCTGGACAGTTATGACGAACAGGAGGGAAATTAAATGATCAAGGAAGCTATTGTAAAGATCGTAAACAAGGAGGATCTCACATACGACGAAGCATATGCTGTAATGAATGAGATCATGAGCGGGGAGACGACGCCTACACAGAACGCGGCTTTCCTTGCGGCTCTGTCTACCAAGAGCGCAAGAGCGGAGACCACGGATGAGATCGCAGGGTGCGCGGCGGCAATGAGGGATCACGCGACAAAGGTTGATACGGGCATGGAGCTTTTGGAGATCGTCGGTACGGGCGGTGATAACGCGGGAAGCTTTAATATTTCGACCACGACTGCGCTTGTCGCGGCAGCAGGCGGTATCAAGGTCGCAAAGCACGGAAACAGGGCAGCGTCATCGCTATCAGGTACGGCTGACTGCCTGGAGGCTCTGGGGGTCAATATAGACCAGAGTCCGGAGAAATGCATAGAGCTTTTGAAGGAAGCCGGGATGTGCTTTTTCTTCGCGCAGAAGTATCATACATCGATGAAGTATGTGGGAGCCATAAGGAAGGAGCTTGGATTCAGGACCGTCTTTAATATCCTCGGACCCCTTACTAATCCCGGATCACCGTCTATGCAGCTTCTGGGTGTCTATGACGGATATCTCGTGGAGCCTCTGGCACAGGTGCTTGTAAGCCTCGGGGTAAAGAGAGGGATGGTAGTATACGGACAGGATAAGCTTGATGAGATTTCTCTCAGCTCGCCCACAACGATATGTGAGATAAAGGACGGATGGTACAAGTCATCGGTTATCACTCCGGAGGGATTCGGATTCGAGCGCTGTACAAAGGATGAATTAAAGGGCGGGAAGCCTGAGGAAAACGCGAAGATAACAAGGGACATACTTGACGGAGTCAAAGGACATAAGAGAAACGCCGTCCTTATGAACGCCGGAGCAGCTCTCTATATAGGCGGCAAGGCGGATGACATGAAGTCAGGCATAAAGCTTGCGGAGGAGCTCATAGATTCCGGCAAGGCAAAAGAAACTCTGAATAAGCTTATAGAGATAAGCAACAGGTAAGCATGACTATACTTGATGAAATAGCGGGATATACAAAGGAGCGCGTTGCAAAGGCAAAGGAGAGAATTCCTTACGATGAAGTCCGGGAAAAAGCCCTTGCCATGCCTAAGGGGGATTTTGCCTTTGAAAAAGCCCTGAAGGGCAGCTGGATATCCTTTATCTGTGAATGTAAGAAGGCATCACCCTCAAAGGGGCTCATAGCCCCTGATTTTCCTTATCTTGAGATAGCGGAGGAATACGAGGCGGCGGGTGCTGACTGCATTTCCGTCCTTACGGAACCGAAGTGGTTTTTGGGAAAGGATGAATACTTAAAGGAGATAGCGGATAAGGTATCAATCCCGTGTCTCAGGAAAGACTTCACGGTGGACGGGTATATGATCTATGAGGCGAAGCTTTTGAGGGCTTCTGCCGTGCTGCTCATATGCTCGATCCTTACGGAAAAGCAGATCGGGGAATATCTTGATATATGCGATAAGCTCGGGCTTTCGGCGCTTGTCGAAGCCCATGATGAATATGAGGTAAAGCTTGCGGTTTCTGCCGGCGCACGAGTCATAGGCGTAAATAACAGAAATCTCAGGGATTTCTCGGTTGATACTGATAACAGCAGGAGACTAAGGGAGCTGGTACCCGATGATCTGATCTTCGTTTCGGAGAGCGGGGTTAAGGATGCTTCGGATGTAAAGAGACTAAAGGAGATCGGAGCCGATGCCGTGCTTGTCGGCGAGACACTCATGAGAGCGGCGGATAAAAAGGCGAAGCTTACGGAGCTTAAGGGCGGGATATGACAAAGATAAAGCTTTGCGGACTCTCAAGATGCGAAGACATAGAAGCCGTGAATGAGCTGAAGCCGGATTATATTGGCTTTGTGTTTGCTTCATGGAGCAAAAGATATGTCTCCCCCGAAAAGGCAGGTGAGCTAAAGGCGCTGCTTGATCCGGGGATAAAAGCTGCCGGCGTGTTTGTAGACGAGAAGCCGGACAGGATAGCTAAGCTTCTTGAAAGCTGTACTATAGATATAGCGCAGCTTCACGGATCTGAGGATGAGGAGTATATAAAAGGACTCAGGGAGCTCACGGATAAACCTCTGATCAAGGCGTTTAAGATCAGTGAAAAAAAAGACATCAGGGCAGCGGAGGAGAGCAGCGCTGACTATGTCCTGCTTGATTCTGGCACGGGAACGGGAAATGTATTTGACTGGGAGCTGCTTAAGGGG
>JAFUWM010000229.1 GCA_017483425.1 Lachnospiraceae bacterium
AGGACCCAGCGTACAGCTTGAGGCGAATGCCGCTCCGTCTGATAATGTAGAGGAGCTTTTTATGCGAAAGCTATTGGAAGGCGGAGAGTGCATCCAGACAGATGTCATTCTTTCTGAGGAGGGCGGACGTTTCTATCAGGAAGAGAACAGAAATGTAATAATCCATGTAGACCGCAGTGAGCTCATGCAGCTTCCCCGCGATTATGTCTGGAGTGATTACGGTACATTGAATATGCTGACACAGATCAATAACTGTCTTAATATACAGCTTCGAAATCTTATTTCATTATTGGAGATCTAGACTATGGATAAAATACGTATCGGGATACTTGGTGCGGCTGATATAGCAAAAAGAAAATTTCTGCCGTCACTCTTAAAATCCTCAACTGCTGTATTTGCGGGAGTTGCGAGTAATAGCTCCTGGGATAAGGCCAAGAAGCTTGCTTATGATTTTGGGGGAAAGGCATATAAAAGCTATGAGGAAATACTGGAGGATAAAGAAATAGACGCGGTCTATATTCCGCTCCCTCCTTCATTTCATGCCAAATGGATCAAAAACGCGCTGGAGGCAGGGAAACATGTGCTTTCCGAGAAGCCTTTTACTACATCGTATGCGGATACAAAAAGTATAATATCCCTTTCAGAGAAAAAAAATCTGGCGGTTTTTGAGAATTACGGATTCATTTACAGTGACCAGATCAGACTCATGAAAAAGCTGTTGGCGGAGGGAGCAATAGGTGACCTCAGACAGATAGAAGCTTCTTTTGGATTTCCGAAAAGAGACGCGTCTGATTTCAGAAATGTAAAGTCTCTGGGAGGGGGCGCGCTGCTTGATGCGGGAGGGTATACCATAAGAGCGGCAACGATATTTCTGGGAGATAATCCTGTTGTCAGGGCATCTGTACTAAGGGAGGCTTCAGATCATGATGTAGATTTTTGGGACAGTATACTGATGACGGATGATAATAATATTTCAGCGTTGCTTTCATTTGGAATGGATAATTTATACAGATGTACCGTCAGACTGTGGGGAAGTACCGGAGAAATGTATACGGACAGGGCGTTCACGGCGCCTTCCGATCTGAAGGTTCCTATAACCGTGAAAACATCAGACGGAGAGACTGTATACAGATCAGAAGCCTCTGACCAGTTTTTGCTTTCCATAGAAAATTTTACTGCAGAGATCCGTGACTCTTCTTTAAGAGCGGATACAAACAGTGCAGTGTTATTGCAATCCCGGCTGGCAGATCAGGCTATGCACGGTTGATTCTTTTTATGAGTTCCCGTGAGTTTCCGTAGCTATTGACGGATTGAAATGAGTGTAGTCAGATGATATACTAAACAAGACTATGTGCTTTGAATGAAAAGAAGCACAATATTTAGTGTCGGACAAGGAGCAGATGGATTTTGGAAAAGAAGCGGCTGATAGTTACAGGCTGCAACGGGCAGCTTGGCAGAGCGGTAAACCGGGAGTTTGATTCTGACAGCAGATATGAACTCATAAATACAGATGTTACTGCGGAAATAAAACTTGATATAACCGATGTGGATCAGGTGATGTCATTCGTGAGGGAAAAAAAACCTTATGCTGTAATTAACTGCGCGGCTTATACTGCAGTCGATAAGCAGGAAAATGATGCTGATCTTTCGATGAAGATAAACGCGATAGGCCCCAGAAACCTTGCGCTTGCAGCGTCTGATTCCGGAGCGAAGCTTGTGCACATCTCGACGGATTATGTTTTTCCCGGCGTATCGGATCACCCGCTGACAGAGTTTGACCCGACAGGCCCCTCATCTGTATACGGGAAGACGAAGCTTGCCGGTGAGGAATTCGTAAAGCAGTTTGCTGACAGGTTTAATATTATAAGAACCGCCTGGCTTTACGGTGACGGACATAATTTTGCAAAGACCATGCTTAAGCTTGCCGACGCGCATGATGAGCTTACGGTGGTGGATGATCAGCTGGGGACACCTACAAGCGCAAAGGAGCTTGCAAGATGCATTCATGAGTTGCTTCCCGGTGATAACTACGGGCTCTTTCACGGTACCTGTGAAGGAGATACAAACTGGGCTGAGTTTGCGGAGGCGGTGCTGAAGCTTGGCGGCAAAACCACAAAGGTTAAGCATGTTTCAACCGAAGAGTATGCCAGGATGAACCCTCAGAGTGCGCCGAGGCCCGCTTATTCAATTCTGGATAATTATATGCTGCGTCTTACCGGAAGCTACAGGTTTGCCGACTGGCATGACGCGGTAGAGGAATATTTTAAGGACGGACTTAAATGAGTAAGCTTTCTATAGTGATCCCGGTATATTATAATGAAGAAAACCTTGAGGATCTTTATGCGGATCTGATGGAAAAGGCCATTCCCATGCTCCCGGATTATGAGATAGTGATGGTAGATGACGGATCGGAGGATGCTTCGTGGCGGATAATGAACGAGATCAGAATGAGAGATCCCGGACATGTGAAATGTGTGAAGCTGTCTCGCAATTTTGGGGAGCATGCAGCGCTTCTGGCGGGATTTAATGTATGTACGGGAGACTGTGCCGTGACAAAGCAGGCGGATCTGCAAGAGGATTCGACCCTTATCCCCGAAATGTATGAGAGCTGGAAAAAAGGAAATGATGTTGTGCTTGCGGTGAGGAGGAGCAGGGTCGATTCCGCCGGTGAGAAGGCTGCCGCAGGTGCTTACTATAAGATAATAAACAAGCTTGTGACCAAGAATATGCCCGTAGAGGGGACAGACTGCTATCTGCTGGACAGAAAGGTGATAGAAGTTATAAAGAAATTTGATGAGACGAATTCATCGCTGACCCTGCAGGTGCTATGGGCCGGATTTAAGACGGATACAGTATATTTTGACAGACGGGAAAGAGAAAAGGGGAAAGGGCGCTGGACCCTTGCCAAGAAACTCAAGCTTGCGGCAGACTCGGTCTTAAGCTTCTCCTATCTTCCCATACGTTTCATGACATGGATCGGAGTAATATTTGACTTTATTGCATTGATATTGATAATTGATATATTGATAGAGTATTTTACAGTAGGTGTTCCCGTAAGGGGATGGGCGATGCTTACCTGTATAGTACTTATGACCGCCGGGGTTATAATGTTTATGCTTGGGATCCTTGGAGAATATGTATGGAGGACGCTTGACGCCACAAGAAACAGGCCGCCTTTCATAATTGATGAGATAAAAACCGATACGGACGGTATGGATAAGAC
>JAFUWM010000230.1 GCA_017483425.1 Lachnospiraceae bacterium
AACCGTGATCCCTCTCCCGTAAGACATAAGGGAATGATTCAAGTCAACATCGGTAAGAAGTCTCTTTTCGTCAGACGACGCATATATCGGAAGCTTCCATTTCGCGAGCACTCCCTCTATCCCCGCAATATGATCATAGTGCCCGTGGGTCAGTATGATCGCCACGGGGATCATCCCGTTTCTTTCCATGAAGTCCGTGATCCGTTCGGGACTGTCCGCCGGATCCGCAATGACACACTCCTTTGTCTCGTCGTTTATTATGAAATAAACATTCGTGCCCACAGGTCCCAGAACCATTGATCGTATCATCCGCTTGCCCTCTCTATATCTATGACACTCTCCACGCGTCTCAGCTTGTTTATTGTCCCTTCCAGCTCCGCCGTATTATGTATCTCAAATCCAAGCGTCACGGTCATGACATCCTGCTTGGAAGCCTTTGAATTTATACTTCGGATATCTATACCGGCCTCGGTAAATATCTTTGAGATATCGACAAGAAGCCCGCTTCTGTTATTTGCATAGATGTTTATCTCAGCAAGATAGGTTTCATCGGGAGAGCCCTTTATCGTGTTTTTGTCCCATTCAGCCTCGATAAGCCTTCCTCTTTCAAGCTCCGTAAGGCTCATGATGTTCACGCAGTCAGTCCTGTGTATGGATATGCCCCTTCCTCTCGTGACAAAGCCTATGATCTCATCTCCCGGCAAAGGCGCGCAGCATTTGGAGAATCTTACTGATACATCATGCACTCCCCGGACAACTATACCGCCGTTTCTCTTGCGCTTTATCGACTTTTTTGTCTGCTCGTCAAGATCCTTTAATATCTCATCATCAGTGATCTGCTTTGCGTGATCTCTCTCATAGAGCTCCTGCATCTTGTTCACGACCTGACCCTCTTTGAGTCCGCCGTGACCTATCGCCGCATATACCGCATCCCACTCTTTGAAGCCGTACTTGGACATGACCTCTTCCATGTACTCAGTCTTCATGAGGTTTGAGACCGTGATCCCGTGCGACTTGCAGTATGCGGCAAAGGTCTCCTTTCCGCGTACTATATTATCCTCTTTCAGTTCGTGCTTGAACCACTGGTTTATCTTTGATTTTGCCTGGGTAGACTTGACGATATTAAGCCAGTCCCTCGAAGGCCCCTTTGAATTCTGCGAGGTAATTATCTCTATACGATCGCCGTTCTGTATCTCGTAGTCTATGTGAACAAGCTTCCCGTTGACCCTTGCCCCGATCATCTTATTTCCGACTGCGGAGTGAACGGAATACGCGAAATCCACAGGCGTCGAACCGTACGGCAGTGTCTTCACGTCTCCCTGAGGCGTGAAGCAGTATACCTGATCGGAAAACAGATTCAGGTCGCCCTTAAGCGACTGCAGAAACTCCCTGTTATCTGACATATCCTGCTGCCATTCAAGTATCTGTCTGAGCCAGGAGAGCTTCTCTTCCTCCTGCATATCAGGATTGGCGCCGTTTGAGGATTCCTTGTATTTCCAGTGCGCCGCTATACCGTATTCGGCAGTCTTGTGCATTTCGTAAGTGCGGATCTGTATCTCAAACGGTATACCCGAGTGCCCGATAAGCGTCGTATGAAGCGACTGGTACATATTGTCCTTGGGCATCGCTATATAGTCCTTGAATCTGCCCGGTATGGGCTTATACATCTCGTGTATGATACCCAGCGCCGCATAGCAGTCCTTGACCGAATCCACATATATACGCACGGCAAACAGATCATATATCTGATCGAGCGTCTTGCCCTGGTTCACCATTTTTTTATAGATAGAGAAAAAATGCTTGACCCTGCCGTCAACCTGGGCTTTGATCCCCGCATCCTCCATATGTTTCCTGACCTCGCCTACGATCGAGGATACAAACTCTTCACGTTCGCTTCTCTTCTGCGCTATCTTCTGAGCCAGATCATAGTAAACATCAGGGCGGAGATATTTAAGCGAAAGATCATCAAGCTCGACCTTGATCCTCGATATACCGAGCCTCTGAGCTATGGGAGAATAAATATCAAGTGTCTCTCTCGCTATCTCTATCTGCTTCTCCGGCGGCTGGTATTTAAGCGTTCTCATATTGTGGAGTCTGTCGGCAAGCTTAATGATGATGACACGGATATCACGCGCCATCGCAAGAAACATCTTCCTTAAGTTATCAGCCTGAAACTCTACCTTGTCTCCGTTATACTGGAGCTTGCTCATCTTCGTGACACCGTCCACGAGCAGCGCCACATCATCACCGAATTCCTGCTCTATGTCCTCATTTGTCATTATAGTATCTTCCACGACATCATGAAGCAGTCCCGCGGCTATAGTCTCCTTGTCCATCTCAAGATCCGCAAGGATAATCGCGACGCAGAGCGGATGCACTATATAAGGCTCACCGGACTTCCTTCTCTGTCCCTCATGAGCATCCTGCGCGATCCCGTATGCCTTTTCTATCATGGAGATATCATCGGAGGGATGATACTTTTTTAACTTGTCTATAAGCTCTTTATATAGCTCATCAGGATTCTGAAATTCTTCGATAGAGTCAAAATGGCCTCTGTCTATGATTATATCTGACATATCTCCCTCCTTTCCGGTTAATCGTTTTCGTTAATACTTAAGCAGATATTTTACTATATTTCCCCCTCTTATTGCAATCCGGGCATATTTTCGCAGTCAGTCTTCAGGTGTATTATAGCCGGTCGTTCAGACAGCCACAGGTATGTTCTCTACCTGCGGGCCATATTCATAATCCGTGAGCGAAAAATCATCCACGGTGAAATCATAGAAATCCCGCACGTCTCTTGTTATGGAAAACTTCGGCGCAGGATACTGCGGGCGTTTGATGAGCTCTTTTATTATATCAACGTGTCTGTCATAGATATGGGCGTTTCCTATCACATGGACGAGCTCACCCGCCTTCATGCCGCAAATATGGGCGATCATGTATATAAGTACCGAATATTGGACTACATTCCAGTTGCCGGCCGCGAGCAGGTCATTGGAGCGCTGATTTAAGATCCCGTTAAGTATGAGACCGCTGCCACCATCCGTCCCGGTATCTTTCGTGACCATGAAGGTCATTTCATAGGCACAGGGCGCAAGATGCATCTCATACTGCTCCTCCGGATTCCACATAGTGACAAGTATGCGTCTGGAAAAAGGAGTAGTCCTTAAATCATATATCGCTTTATCAAGCTGTGTCATGATAAAGCCATCCCTGCCGTCTCTTGTGACCTTCTCGGCATAGATATGTCCGTTCTCAGCGCAGAGTCCTCCAAAGGCCGTATAAAGCGCCTCTTCTTTCACATCTGCATAAAAGTGTCTCTTCGCCTGCTGGTATCCGTAGGCCTTGCCTATAGAGCCGCTGTTATCCGCCCATGAGTCCCAGATATGACCTTTAAGGTCATGTATGTTTTCAGACTGCCTTTGCCAGATCCAGAGAAGCTCATCTATACAGGTCTTGAAAGCAACCTTTCTGAAAGTCAGCGCAGGGAATTCTTTTGAAAGATCATACCTGTTAACGACACCGAATCTGGCAAGCGTATAAGCCGGCTCTCCGTCGTCCCAGCGCGGCCGTATCTCCTCGCCCTTATTATCCGTGCCGTTCTCAAGTATATCCTCGCACATCCTTTTAAAAATGACATCCGCCTGACTCATGATCCCTCCAAATATACTGACTTCAAAAATAAGCTCTCATTATACTGTTTACTTTATATGAAACTGCCTGCCTAGAATAATAAAGATGATTATAACACATATTCCGGCAGGTGCATCATTATTTCGCGATATCTTGCCGGACAGTCAAAGCATGGGTATGGGTATACTT
>JAFUWM010000231.1 GCA_017483425.1 Lachnospiraceae bacterium
AATTCGCCCTATCACGCCATGTGTCAGACCGTCGGAGACTGTACCGTGACCCTGTGCTGTGATTTCCAGGATCCCGTGGAGGTCATACCACAGTTCATACATGAGTGGGAAAACGGCTATAAGATAGTCTGCGGCATCAAGGCCACAAGCCGCGAAAATAAGATCATGCGCTTTCTGCGCACCTGCTACTACAAGCTTATCCGCAAGATGTCGGATGTGGAGCAGATAGAGCATTTCACGGGCTTCGGTCTGTATGACAAAAGCTTCATAGAGGTGCTCAAGACTCTGGATGATCCGACGCCGTTTATGCGTGGTATAGTCGCGGAGCTCGGATATAAGAGAAAGGATGTGCCCTATGAGCAGCAGAAACGCGCAGCGGGCAAAACTCACAATAATTTCTTCACGCTGTATGACGCGGCCATGCTGAGCTTTACTACCTATACAAAGATGGGGCTGAGACTCGCGACCATAATGGGCTTTATCATGTCAGTACTTAGTCTTGTAGTTGCTCTGGTCTATCTGATAATGAAGCTCATATGGTGGGACAGGTTTGTAGCCGGTATGACGCCGATCCTTATCATGGTGACGGTGCTTGGATCCATGCAGCTTTTCTTCATAGGTTTCCTCGGGGAATATGTGCTGAATATAAACAAGCGCGTGATGCACCGCCCCCTTGTCATTGAGGAAGAACGGATCAATTTCTGATTTGTTTTATTTCTCCTCGAATAGAGGGATCAGCATGTTTTCCGCAAACTCGTCATCCGGAAGCAGAGGATCCATATACTCTAACGGCTTGGACTCCATCTGCCCGTCCTTTCTCATGTAGGACACCTGTCTGGGCCACGCGGTAAGGCCTATGGGTGTGAAGACCTGACAGATAACGGGGCCGTCGTATGACAATACTTTGTCCACTTTATCGGACAGTTCTCCGCTTGTATGTATCTCCTCGGTATGAAGTCCGTAAGCCCTCGCCACGCTTCCTATATCCGGGATCGTAAGATCCGAGTCTGCATCGCAGGCTACGAAATGGCCGTTGAATCTGCTGGTCTGGGTTGCCTTGATCGCCCCATAGCCCTTATTGCAGAGGACGAATATTTTTACAGGGAGATCCAGTCTGTGTATGGTCTCAAGCTCCTGGATATTCATGACGAAACCGCCGTCTCCGTTGACTCCGACCGTGCGTTTACTTCCCCCTGCCAGGCAGGCGCCTATCGCCGAGGGCAGTCCGTATCCCATGGACGCGAGACCCTTCGTGCAGAATGCCCTCTGTCCTTTTTTGACCTTAAAGGTCTGCATTGATATATCTATGCAGCTTCCCGAGCTTCCTGATACATATATGTCCTCCGGCTTCATCTTATCAGATATCGTCTCAAGCAGGAGATATGTATCTACGGAGCAGTCTTCCGTATTGCCAAGAGATTTTTTTCTGTGCTCCTCTGTCACGAGCGGATATTTATCCCGTACCTTGTCCGCATAGCTTATCCATGCGCTCCGGTCTCTCTTTTCGATCCTGTCAGCATTTTTTATGATAAACTCCATGAATTCCTTCGCGTCAGCGCATACGGGAAGCGTAGGTCTCACATTGATCTTGTGAAGCTCCGCCGGATCTATATCTACCATGACCCTCTCCGCTCCCCTTGCGAAGCCGTCAAAATTAAAGCCGGTCTGAAGGAAGTTAAGCCTTGAACCTATGCTCATGAAAAAGTCCGAATTCTGCTGTATGAAATTGGCGTATCTGTGTCCGATGCCTCCGGGTCTGCCGTAGTACAGCGGATGGGTCTCCTCTATGAGATCTATGCCGTTCCATGAAGTAAGGACAGGGATATTTAATATATCAATAAGCTCTCTTAGAGTATCCGCTCCGCCCGCAAGTCTTATGCCGCCTCCCGCGAGCATTACCGGACGCTCCGACCTGTTCAGCCGGTCGATGACATCCAATACTATGGGTTCGATATCCTTATGCGGTACATCAAGGGGAGTAAATCCCGGGAGTGAATCTTCATCCACCATATGCGCCTGCACATCAAGCGGTATATCAAGCCATACAGGACCCTTTCTTCCATGGGTTGCCTCGTAGATCGCTTTTTCCAGATGATACCTGATCATCTGCGGATCATCTATGAGGGCCGCGTATTTAGTGATCGGCTTCACGCAGGATATGATATCAAGCTCCTGCATACCCTGCTGCCTCAAGCCCTGATCCCTTATCATATCAAGCCTTTTGACCTGCCCGGATATGACTATTACGGGAGTAGACTCGATCCATGCTCCCGCGATGCCCGTCATTGCGTTGGTTCCGCCGGGACCTGTCGTTACCATGAGAAGTCCGGGCTTTCCGTTGACTCTCGCATAGGCTTCCGCCGCTATAGCCGCTCCCTGCTCATTCTGTGTACATACGAATTTAATCTTTTTGCTTTTGCCAAGGGAATCGTTTAAGTGCATGGCTCCGCCGCCCGGAAGCATGAACATATGCGACGAGCCGGTTTCTTCGAGCCTTTTTATGACGTAATCTGATACCTTTATCATCCTGATACTACCTTTCGCAACTGCAGAATTATTGATGCACAGATCCTTACTATAACAGAGCTCCGGAGATCACATCCGCCATGTAGTCGAGCATCGCGTCAGTCATGCCGGGGTAGACCCCCACCCAGAAGCTGTGCTCCATGATGTAATCTGTTACCTCGAGACTTCCTGATACTCTGTATGCGTCTGTTCCCCTGATGTCGTCAAAGCACGGATGCTTTATGAGATTGCCTGAAAAGAGAAGCCTTGTCTGAATATTGTGATCTTCTATATAGCGTACGACTTCATTTCTGGTCTTACCGGATTCAGGCCGTACCGATATGAGGAAGCCAAACCAGGACGGATCCGAGTTTTCACAGGCCTCCGGGAGGATCAGCTTTTCTGATACTCCAGAAGCTTCGAGTCTTTTATGAAGATGGTTCCAGTTGTACTTTCTTTTTTCTATGAAATCCGGGAATTTCTTTAACTGCTCGACACCGATAGACGCCTGCAGATCGGTTGCCTTAAGGTTATATCCCAGATGGCTGTATGTATATTTATGGTCGTATCCCTGCGGAAGCTCGCCCTGCTGACCGTCATACCGGTGTCCGCATACTCCGTCCTTTCCGGGCGGGCATATACAGTCTCTTCAC
>JAFUWM010000232.1 GCA_017483425.1 Lachnospiraceae bacterium
ATGAGCATAGGTCTGCTCCAGAAATACAACGTGCTGCATAACACATTCCTTCTTTTTGTAATAGGAGCGCTGATCGGAGTTGTATGCGGCTTCCTTAACGGCATTATCATAGCAAAGGGTCATGTTGCCCCTATCATCTGTACGATGGGCTTCATGTATATCTGGAGAGGCATGGCATATGTCATATCAAACAACAACTGGGCTTCCGGAATGGACGTTGCGGGCTTCTCGGATTTCGGAAAGGACGGAGCTCCCGGACCGTATATCATTCTGATCCTTGCATACGTAGTATTTTTCATAGTCATGAAGTGGACACGCTTCGGGCGCAGGATCTACGCAGTCGGAAGTAATACGGAAGCGGCTCAGGTTTCAGGTATAAATGTGGATCGCACGCTTACAAGCGTTTATACGATAATGGGCTTCCTTGCGGGGCTTGCGGGAGTGCTTTCGGTTTCGATCTACGCATCGGCGCAGCCCAACATGCAATACGGTAAGGAGATGGATGTCATAGCGGCCTGTGTTATCGGCGGTGTATCCATGAGCGGTGGACGCGGCAGCGTGGCGGGGACATTCCTTGGAGCTTTGATAATAGGTATAATTTCAAAGGCTCTGCCTATGGTAAACATACCCAATTTCTGGCAGAACCTGATAAAAGGTGTCATCATACTGGCGGTGGTTGTTCTTAACGTCGTGACACAGCGTACCATGGAAAGACAGAATCTGTTAAGGAGGGAGATGTAATGGCCGGAAGATCAGGAAGAGAAATATCCGCTGCTCCCGAGGGCGGCATAAAGTCAAAGATCCTCTCCTGGGAGGGCGCTCTGGTACTCATACTTATCGGAGTAAATATCCTCGGTGTAGCTATATCACCTAATTATAATGTAAACAATGTGCTGCGTGAGATGCCGAGATACCTTGCCGAGATATTCATGATGTTCGGCATGGGATACATACTTGTACTCGGAGACATTGATATTTCCGTGGGAGCTCTGGTATGTCTGGCAGGTACGGTAACAGTGCTTTCATCAAACGCAGGCGCGCCTTTTGCAGTCGCGGTCATAATCTGCCTTGCTGTAGGACTTCTGGGCGGCATGCTGAATGGCTTTATCGCTACAAGGTTCACGGAATTGCCTACCATGATAGTAACGCTCGGAACCCAGATAATATTCAGGGGCATTGCCGAAGTATTGTTTGAAACATGGGGCAACGGCGGCGGTACGGCTTCCATGGCGGACACCAAGGGACTCATGGTTCTTGCAAAGAAGATAGGACCTTTCCCGATAGCGTTCTTCTGCGTTATCATTGTCGGAGTCATAATGATCACTGTGCTCGCGAAGACAACCTTTGGAAGAAAGCTCTATGCGATAGGCTCCAATAAACCGGCAGCCTACTACGCAGGCATCAAGGTCGAAAAGATCAGATTCATCTGCTATTCACTGCTTGGATTCCTGGCAGGGCTCTGCGCATTGTTCCTGCTTACGGCGACATTCGGATCAAACACGACTACCGGACAGGGCTTCGAGATGGAAGTCATAGCGATGTGCGTATTCGGCGGCATAGCGACGACAGGAGGTAAGGGAAATCTTATAGGCGGATTTATTGCGGCATTCATCATTGTCTGCCTTCGCATAGCTTTGGGACAGAGGAATATAAACACTCAGGTTATCCTCGTGATCATAGGGCTTATGCTTATAATCTCCGTCCTTGTCCCTTCGATCAGCAATGCGATAACCGCGAAGAAAAAAAGAGCTAAAACCTGAACATTAAAATATTACTGTTAATAAGAAAAATTTACGATAGTTAAGTTTTTTTGCATTTGCTAAGATACAATCACATAGAAACCGCACATATTAGTGCACTAAGAATATAAGGAGGAACGATTTATGAAAAAGAAAGTACTCAGTGTACTGCTCGCTACAACAGTAGTTGCTTCTCTTCTTGCAGGATGCGGCTCAAGCGCGGCAGATACAGCAGCTCCGGCAGCAGCAGAGGAAGAGGCACCCGCTGAAGAGGAGGAAGCTCCGGCAGAAGAAGCAGCACCTGCAGAGGAGGAAGCTCCGGCAGAAGAGGCAGCTCCTGCAGCAGATGCAAGCGGAGCAACCTACGCGCTTGTTACGAAGTCAGCCGGCAATCCTTTCATGGAGCGTATGGCTTCAGGTTTCCAGGAGGCAGTAGAGGCAGAGGGCGGCACAGTAGTTATCCAGAATCCTGAGGCAGCTACACCCGATGCGCAGATCTCAGTTATACAGTCTCTTATTTCACAGGGCGTAAGCTCTATAGCAGTAGACGGAAATGATGCAAACGCTCTTACCGCTGTTCTTACAGAGGCTTCAGATGCAGGCATCAAGATCCTTACTCTTGACTCTGATGTGGCACCTGATACACGTACAGTATACTGCAACCAGGCAGGTGTTTCACAGATAGGCGAGACTCTTATGGAGGCAGTTTATGATCTTACAGGCGGAGAAGGTGACTGGGCAATCCTTTCAGCTACATCCCAGGCTACAAACCAGAACGCATGGATCGATGCTATGAAGAGCCTTATGGAGAGCGACAGCAAGTATGCAAATCTTAACCTTGTAGAAGTAGCATATGGTGATGACGAGCCTCAGAAGTCAACAGACCAGACACAGGCGCTTCTTCAGAACTATCCTGATCTTAAGGTTATCTGCGCACCTACAACAGTTGGTATCGCAGCAGCAGCAAAGGTTCTTCAGGATCAGAATTCTTCTGTTAAGCTTACAGGCCTTGGTCTTCCTTCAGAGATGGCTGAGTACATCGGCGACGACGATGCACATTCATGCCCTTATATGTATCTGTGGAATCCTATCGACCTTGGCAGACTTGCAGGTTATACATCTATCGCACTTGTTGACGGCAGCATCACAGGCGCAGCAGGCGACAGCTTCACAGCAGGTGACCTCGGCGATTATACAGTAGAGGAGATCGACGGTTCTACTCAGATCATCCTCGGACCTCCTTTCAAGTTTGATCCTTCAAACATTGATGATTGGAAGACTGTATACTAAGAAGCAGTACGACTGATAAGAGGATCAAAAAGGAGCCTCCCGGAAATCCGGGAGGCTCTTATCAATCTCACAAATTGTACAGCGTTATTTGTATATTTTGATCTCAAATGATCCAGCCACGCAGGTACGCGCTTCATCCAAGCCGGAAAACAGCTTCTTTCCTATCATCTGACAGAGGATATTTCCAAGAGCGGTAGCTTCGCCGGGACCCGCATAAACAGGAACACCTGCATATTTTGAGCTGAGCTCGTTAAGCCAGACGGCATTGGAGCCTCCTCCTATGATGTGTATCCGGTCGTATGTCCTTCCGGTAAGCTCTTCTATCTCTTTCAGCTTGTCAGCATAGCATTTTGCCAGACTGTTATAAACCACTGCCGCAAGCTGGGGCAGGGTTTCGGGAACATCCTGTGATGTTTCCCGGCATTTATCCTGTATCGCTTTTACCATATCATCCGGAGCAAGAAAAGCGTCATCCTGACAATCTACTATAGAGCTTATGGATTCCTTTGAGGCTTCATCGCATATTTCCCCATAGCCCTTGTCAGGAGCCAGCTTATTCCTTACGGACTGGATCATCCAAAGCCCCATTATATTGGTCAGATATGTGATCTTCCCGTCATAGCCGCCTTCGTTCGTGAAATTCTTGCTCTGGCTCAGCTCCGAGCAGTTCGGATCATCCTTTTCCACGCCCATGAGGGACCACGTTCCCGAGCTTATATAGCAGACATTTTTTTCTGTAGTCGGAATAGCCATGACAGCGCTTGCGGTATCATGTGTAGGAGGCAGGACAACGTCGCAGTTAAACCCGACTTCCCTCTGCACGGCTTCCGTCAGGCATCCGATATTTGTGCCCGGCATGCGTATCTCCTGCAATATCTTTTTGGGAAAACCGAGCTTTTCTACCAGCTCATAGTCCCAGTCTCTTGTATCGGGGTTTACCAGCTGGCTTGTGGTTGCCTCCGAGTATTCCTGGACTTTTTTTCCTGAGAGCAGGAAATGGAAATAATCAGGCATCATCAGCATCGCTTCGGCTTTTTCAAGCTCATCGGGATGCTGTATCTTCAGCGCCATAAGCTGATAGATGGTATTGTATATTGCCTTCTGAATACCGGTACGCCCGTAAAGTTCCTTTTCAGGGATGATCTTTGAGACCTCGAGATCCATGCCGTCTGTCCTGTGGTCACGATAGCCCACGGCCTGACCGATCTTGTTGTCGTCCTTGTCAAGAAGCACGAAATCAACCCCCCAGGTATCCACGCCGATGCTCACAGGCACCTTTCCGATCTCCCTGCACTTTTTCATTCCTGCAAGGATCTCCTTAAAAAGCCTGTCCGTATCCCAGCTTAAGGTGCCGTCTTTTTCATCCATTCCGTTCCAGAAACGGTAAACTTCTTCAAGGACGAGCTTCCCGTCTTTCAAATACCCCAGTATGTGGCGGCCGCTGCTGGCGCCGATATCCACCGCAAGAAAATACTGCTCCATAATACATATACCTCCTATCTTTTTCAGATTTAATATTTATTGTAAGTTTTTTTGATACCAAATACAAGAAGATGTGCAGTGACGGCGTTAAGCGCCGGGGTGCGCAATGGCCGATTGAAACTAATAACTGGAAATATTATCATGTTAGTGATAGATTAGTATCATGAATTTACAGGCCATTTGTGTTGCAAATTTCACAGGCTTCATACTGATAGCTTTCCTGCTCATAAGCCGGGCTATCACGAAGGCCAAAAGCCAGGCGCAGGATCACGCGTTTAACCTGATGATGTATCTCGTGATCATAGCCTGTCTCATAGAACCGTTGACTTTCTATGTAGACGGAAAACCGGGAAAACTCTCCTATTGGATAAATGTTCTAGGAGGAACCTATCTTTACTTCGCAAACGGGCTTGGCTCTTTCCTTTTTTGTGTTTATGTGGATATAAAGCTTTATGGATACTCAAGCCGCATACGGAGGATTTATTATAAGTTCGGAGCCGTGGTTGCCTGTATTTTGCTATCACTTATTATAAATATCTGGGGAGGTTATTATTTCTATGTGGATGCCGATAACGTATACCACCGACAGCCCTTGATATACATCTTCTATATATATATGATATTCTGCTGCGTATTCAGCATATTCGTGACCTACGGACACAGGCACAGACATGGGAAGACCGCGTTTTTTCCGATATTCATGTACCTTGTTCCGATAGTCTCGGGAAGCGTCATACAGATGCTGTGGTATGGGACATCTCTTGCCTGGCTTGGTACGGCGATAGGCATAGTTGCGCTGTATATGAGCTTCTTGAATCAGAAATCCTATCTGGACCCGCTTACGGGCTTATATAACCGGCTTTTTCTGGAGCATGCCATGTATGAGGAAAAAAGGAACTCAGGCACAGCCTGCTATGGCATTATGTTTGATATGAATTTTTTTAAAGAGATAAACGATACCTACGGACATTCCGCCGGAGACAACGCCCTTTGCGATGCCGCGGAAATAATGAAGACTATGGTTGATAACCGTTGTACGGTTTTCAGATACGCCGGGGATGAGTTCATCATACTGATGAAAACTAATAAAGAAAAGGATGTATCTGATCTGGAAGAAAAAATCCGCGAAAGAACCAGTGCTTTTAATGAGAACGTCGGA
>JAFUWM010000233.1 GCA_017483425.1 Lachnospiraceae bacterium
ACTGTCGGCAAGATTAATGAGCTTATCGACGGCGTGGGAACGACAGTTGATGGTGTCACAACGATATCCGGACTCTCGCAGGAGAGCGCCGCAAGTAAGACCATAATCGTGGATGCCATGGATTCTCTTTCCGCAATATCCGAGGAAAATGCGGCATCGACCCAGCAGACTTCCGCTTCCATGCAGGAGCTTAATGCTACGGTTAACGTACTGTCCCAGTCCGCAAGCGATCTGAATGACCTTGCCAAGAAGCTGGAGGAAGATCTCGATTTCTTCAAAATCTGACAGCACTATAGCAGCACGATTTTCACTTTAGCCTGCCACCCTTGTCTTTCGACAAGGGTGGTTTTGCTGAACACGTATCATATTATTTTGAGATTGATTATTTTGAGGAATAGATATAGAATATATAGGATGTTTTTTATAAATCAATTAACGGAAGGGGTAGTAAGGAAATGAAAAAGAAAATCGGCATGACCCAGACGCTTCTTGCGCTTGGCATCTTACCAATGGTCTTGCTTGCGGTTATCTTATGTGTTTACACAGCGATAAGCACCGCAAACTCTATGGAGGGCGAGACTTATGAAAAGCTGGCGGTAGCGGCTGACGGTCTCAGACAGTATTATGAGTGGGATATCATAAACGCCGGAGAGTCGGCATATGAGCATGACTATGTGGATTCCCTTAAGGGTGACGGTATCGAGTTAACACTCTTTATGGGCGACACGAGATATATTACATCCGTATTAAAGGATAACGGAGAGCGTAATGAGCAGTCTCAGATGGATGCGGAGATCTGGGCGAAGGTTCAGTCGGGACAGGTGGTCGAGGCTGATCATGTGCCTGTCGGCGGACATGATTTCTACGTGCACTATGAGCCTGTATATGATGGAAATAATGCGATAGTCGGCGCGGCATGGGCAGGGGCGTCCGAGGAGAAGGTCAACGCGACCATCAGATCGGCTATCATATCAATGATAGTCATAGTTGCCATCATTGTAGTGATAATCGCGGCTATCGTATTCCTGCTTTCAAGAAGGATTGTGGCATCACTGAGGGCTGTCATGCATGAGCTTTCAATGCTGGCTGACGGAAACCTTACAAGCCATGACCATCCTCACGCAAGCATCAATGAACTGAGCGAGATCGCCGAGGATACGGTCATCGTCCGCAGGAAGATCAGGGCTATAGTTGTAGACATACTCAAGGATATGGAAGAGCTGCATAAGGATATGGATGATGTCGAGGGCGGAGTTACAACGGTTAACGCTGCTACAGAAGGCGTAGTCCAGGCGGTTGATGATCTTTCAAAGGGATCAATGGATATGGCTGAATCAGTGCAGAATACACAGGTCAACATGATCCAGATCGGTGATGATATCGACAACATCAAGACTCTTGCTGACGAGGCAACGACATATGCCAAGGAGGTTGAGGCGGAGAACGCTACAGCGCAGTCAGCGCTTGATGAGCTTATGAAGGCTAATACGGATACCATCGAGGTATCAAAGTCAGTCGTGGACGGTATCAATACATCATCAGAGGCAGTTAAGAAGATAGCAGAAGCAGCATCAGTCATAGAGAGTATCGCAAGCCAGACAAACCTTCTCTCACTCAATGCTTCCATAGAGGCAGCGAGAGCAGGAGAGGCAGGTAAGGGCTTCGCGGTCGTTGCGGGTGAGATCTCAAGCCTTGCTTCACAGTCAGATCAGTCCTCCAAGGAGATCAAGGCTATAGTTGACGAGATCATCGCGACATCTGACAAGAACGTTGAGTTCGCGGGACAGATCTCAGAGGCAGTCAATAACGAGGGCACTGTTCTTACACAGGTCAGCGACAGCTTCACTGTAGTCAATGAGAAGGTTGAGGGCCCAGTCGCTGCAAGACATACTATCGCGGAGAAGACTCAGGAGCTCGATACCGCAAAGGCACAGGTACTTGATGATGTAAGCGCGCTTTCATCCATTTCAGAGGAGAACGCGGCTTCATGTCAGGAGACAAATGCTTCAATGGAGGAGATCGGAGCTTCTATCCAGACTATCAAGGAAGAGTCCGACAAGACACTGGAGATCACGAACATTCTCGAGCAGGCACTTGCGGCATTCAGCGTGGACGATATCGAAGACACCGACTGAGATGCGTGCAGGCTTTGATAACGCAAAATATGAGCAGATACAGTCTGCGCATATAAAAGAAAGAATTGAGAAATTTGATAAGCTTTATCTGGAGTTCGGGGGGAAGCTCTTTGACGATTATCACGCGTCAAGGGTTCTCCCGGGCTTCGAGCCTGATTCCAAGCTGAAAATGCTTTCAAATCTGAAAGATCAGGCGGAAATAGTCATAGTCATATCGGCAGATGCCATCGAGCAGAATAAGACAAGAGGAGATCTCGGGATAACCTACGACAGTGATGTGCTGAGGCTTGTTGAAAGCTTCAGGGACATGGATTTTTATGTATCCTCTGTAGTTATCACGAAATACACGGGGCAGGCTGCCGCCGATAAATTCAGACATAAATTAGAAGCACATAATATAAACAGTTATCTGCATTATGTCATAGACGGCTATCCGGGAGATGTAGGAAAGATCGTTTCGGATGACGGCTATGGCAAAAACGAATATGTACATACGACGAGGCCACTCGTTGTCGTCACGGCTCCGGGGCCGGGATCAGGTAAGATGGCGACCTGTCTTTCACAAATATATCACGAGCATAAGAGAGGCATAACAGCAGGCTATGCCAAGTTTGAGACATTTCCGATATGGAATCTGCCATTGAAGCATCCCGTTAATCTCGCCTATGAAGCGGCTACCGCTGATCTTAACGATGTCAATATGATAGATCCTTTCCATCTGGAGGCATACGGTGAGACTACGGTCAATTACAACAGGGATATAGAAATATTTCCCGTGCTTAAGGCAATGTTTGAGGAGATACTCGGAGAGTGTCCTTATAAGTCACCCACAGATATGGGTGTCAACATGGCAGGGAACTGCATTATAGATGATGATGTATGTCAGGAGGCTTCAAGACAGGAGATAATCAGGAGATACTTCAAGGGCGCCTGTGACTTGAAGCTGGGCAATGTAAGCGCCGATGTAGTCAGGAAGCTTGAGCTTTTGATGAAGCAGGCGGGCGTTACCACAGAGGATAGGAATGTCGTGAATGCAGCGAGGAAGAGGATGGAAGAAACGGAAACCCCGTGTGCCGCCATCGAGCTTCATGACGGCAGGATCATGACGGGGCGTACAAATGACCTTCTGGGCGCTGTCGCTTCCTGCCTTATAAATTCTCTTAAGCTGAACGCCGGGATACCGCATCCTCTACATCTAATCAGCAGAGAGTCGCTAGAACCCATACAGACGCTGAAGACGCAGTATCTGGGAGCTCACAACCCCAGACTTCATACGGATGAGATGCTTATAGCTCTTTCGGTTTCCGCGGCTACCGACGATCAGGCAAAGCTTACTTTGGAGCAGCTTCCTTTCATGAGAGGCTGTGAAGCCCATTCAACCGTAATGCTGTCCTCCGTTGACGAGGCGGTTTTCAGAAAGCTTGGGATACAGCTTACCTGTGATCCCGTGCTTCCTGCGGGAAACCGCTCGCATGATACACAAAAACCCGAAAACGCAAAATGATAACGGGCGGCAGCAGGACCGCCGTTTAAAGGATTGATAAGATATGACAGATAATGATATCAAAGAGATAAAAAAACAGTTTTCGCTGGATAACTGCACCATAGACCATATATGCGGCTGCTATGTAAATAACGAGAAGGAGAAGCAGGCGGTATCAAAGGATGCTTTCATGAGCCTTTCGGATGAGGAGCAGCATAAATATTTTGAAATATTCAAAAAGACTCTTACCGGCACAGTGGGAAAGAATCTTATAGAAATGGAGTTTCCACTCGCAGAAGAAGCGGAAGGCGGGAAACAGGCAGCGCTTCTTGCCTTAAGGGATTCCCATCTGGATGATGATGAGCTTATAGATAAATTCTATGATCTTGTGATCGAAAGCTATGATACGGTAGAGAAGTACTATATCATATTGATCCATGCCATCTATGACATACCCGGCATGACAACGGATATGATAATAAACGAGGATGCGTCGGAGGGGATTTTTGATTACATATGTTGCGCTGTATGTCCGGTAAAGCTTGAAAAGGGAACTCTTTCGTATGATCCTGAGGAAAATCGCATAGCGGAAAAGGTAAGAGACTGGATAGTGGCCGATCCCGCCCACGGCTTTTTATTTCCTGAGTTTAATGACCGCTTATCTGATATACACGGAGTTTTGTACTACACAAAAAAGAGCGAGGAGATGCAGGAGGGCTTCATAGACAATGTACTGGGAGCCGAGCCGCCCCTTACTGCCGGAGGTCAGGCGGATTTCTTTAATAACATAATGACGGAGACACTCGGAGACGAGATAAGCCTTAACGATGTCATGGCCATAAACGATAATGTCAGGATCATGATAAGAGATCATTCCGATGATCCGGAGCCTTACCTCATGGATAAAAAGGAGATCCGCAAGGTCTTTGAAAGAAGCGGGATCGACAATGAGGTCATGGAGGATTTTGACTGGAAATATGACGAGGTCGTAAAAACCGTATCCGAAGAGGATGAGCCTGATGCGGTACCTTATGTCCAGGCTACAAATATACAGGGGATAAAAAAGATAGATATCAGGACGCCCGACATTGTCATAAAGGTGAATCCCGAGAGGACAGACCTTATCGAGACGAGATTCATAGACGGTAAGGAATGCCTTGTGATCGCCGTAGACGACAGAGTCCTGATAAACGGTCTTGAAGTACATACGATCCACAGAAAGGATCGGAAGCAGTCATAATATGCGCGAGATGGAATTCAAGATGGAGATAGAATATGAGCAGATCAAAGAGGGTGCCGAAGTAAATATAGAAGAGGGGTATCTTCAGGACGGACTTGTGGTATATTATACTATAGTACCTGCGGTCGCGATGTCGGCAAATTTCACAAGACAGGAAGCGCTGAGGTCACGCAGCGGGAAGGTTGTTTCCGTGCGTCAGGATGAGGACAGCGGGGCTTTTTATGTGACAGTCGCGTTCGACGAGTAGTAATATGGGGACTTACGGAGAGAGATTCAGGAACTCAACATCATATGAAGAAACTGTAACGCCGCTCATATGCCGCATACTGCTTTTTTGCGCTCTTTCCATACCTGTACTAATTCTCCTTGCAAGATCTAGCGTTCTGCACGTTTCCGACTGGATGCTTTATTCTGTCTGCTTTGTACTGATATTTACAACTCTTGGCCCGTATTTCTTATATAGGAGCAGGATCCCGATACAGTTCATAAAATATTATATCTCTATCTCGCTCACGTTTTCCGTTGCGATCATCGCAGTGATACCGGAGATGAATATAAGGATGGCATATCTCACGGGGGTGGCTGTGGCTTTGATATATCTTGACGTGAAACTCATGATCGTGTCCTCGGTCATATCATACATTTTTATGAATGTGTCACTTTTCCTTATTGCGGCAAGATGGCTTTTTACGGCCAACGGACGACTGCCGTCCTTAAATGCCGTGGGGGTTGTCTTCAGGAATTCCGTTTTTTCTGCCTCATTGGAATTTCTGGCTCTTTTGCCGGCTTTTTTCATCGCCTGCATACTGGCGAGAAGACATCTGACAAGCGAGGAAGAGCTTTATATTGAGCTTTCCGCGGAGGAGGAGAGGTACAGGCTTGCCTTTGAAGGCTCGCATGATGTGATCTTTGATTATGTCTATGATACTGACCGGGTTACATATTACGGTTCTATTGCCCATAAGGACTCGGATAATTCCGTGGAAATGAATATAAGCCATGCTTTTGAGAAGCTTTCAAGCGGTGAGATCGTACACAGTGATGATATAGGGGATGTCATAAGTCTTTTAAACGGCGAAAAAGACGAGCCGCTGAATGTACGCCTTTGCTCTCCCGAACCCGGTGAGTATACATGGATAAGGATAGAGGGAAGAGTAGTAAAGAAAGGCGAGAAAAAGATCAGGGTGGTCGGCAAGATAACCGATATCACTGAGGAGAAGAGCAAGGAGGAGAACTTCCTTGAGACTGCGGAAAAGGATCCGGCCACGGGCTTCTTTACATGGGATATAGGGGAGCAGCTTATAGAAAGGCTTACAGAGGCAGGGCATGATAAGCTCTATTATCTGTTTTTCAAAGTGCTGAACCTTGATGATATAACCGAAAACTACGGAAGCTTTTTCACGGATGCAATAATATCAAGGATTGCGGAGACATCAAGGGCGGTGCTTACGCCGGAGGATTATCTTTTCAGGCTTAATACTAATACTTTTATAGCCATAA
>JAFUWM010000234.1 GCA_017483425.1 Lachnospiraceae bacterium
TACACGGAAAGAACGGTTTCTGGCAGGTAATAAAGAGAATGCAGGAGGGCAAGCCGGTGATCATACAGGGCGATGGGACATCCCTTTGGCATCTTACATTTAACTCGGATTTTGCCATCGGTTATACAGGGCTTATGGGAAACCGGCATGCGATCGGTGAGGCGTTTCATATCACTGGAGATGAGACACTTTCATGGAATCAGATCTATGCGACCATAGCGGATGCCCTGGGTGTAGAGCTTAAGGCTTATCACGTGGCATCGGATTTTCTGGCAGCCGTTGGGGATAAATACGGATATGATTATACGGGAAGCCTGATCGGTGACAAATCAGTTTCCGTTGTATTTGACAACAGCAAGTTAAAGTGCCTTGCGCCTGAGATGGGGACGCATATTCCGTTTCACAGAGGCGTCAGAATTGCTCTTGATTACATCCTGTCTCATCCGGAGGAGTGCCAGAGGGATGATCAGGAATTTGATGAATGGTGTGACAGGGTGATAGAGGCGCTGGAAAAGGCAAAGGAATCTATCTAAACCTGGCGAAGGACGAGCCGTTTGAAGAAAGCTCGAATGACAATCGACATTCTGATGGTGATGCTTTTGCCACTCCTCATGGGGTATCTGTTTCTCGTCATTTCAGCATATGGAGCCTATCGGGGTGGCATGTATGAGTAAGGAAGGAAAACCGGAGAGATTCCTGATAGGAAATCATAATGAATAAAGAATTTGATATACAGGCGTATATGACAAAAGGCGTGGAAAGAGTTGTGGCTGATTCGATAAAGGCAACGCTTAAGAATCCCAAGGAGAGTGCCTTTATGCTTGGATTTGCTGCGTCCAGCAAAGCGGCATCCAAAAAGAGAGCGGACTTTAAAGCTGCAGGAGAGCACATTCCGCCTTTTCTGATAGCAAGCATAACCAGTAAATGCAATCTTCACTGTGAAGGCTGCTATTCCAGATGCAATCATGCCACTGTGGATACTGAGCCTGTTATGCAGTTATCCGGAGAAGAGTGGGATAAGATTTTTAATGAGGCAAGCGATATTGGTGTGAGCTTTATCCTTCTTGCAGGCGGCGAACCACTTCTCAGAAGAGATGTTATAGAGGCGGCCGCGGCGCATAAGGATATACTGTTTCCAATATTCACAAACGGAACATATATAAACGAAAAGTACTATAACCTGTTTGACAGATCACGCAATCTTATCCCCATAATTAGCATAGAAGGTGGCAGGGAGATTACGGATGCAAGAAGAGAACAAGGCATTTATGACAGGCTTATCAACAGCATGAATGAGTTTAAGAAGAGGGGTCTGATTTTTGGAGCATCTGTGACGGTAACGACTGAAAACATCAGAGAAGTGTTTTCACAGGACTTTATCGGCGGCTTATCTGACAGAGGTTGCAAGGCGGTCATATTTGTAGAGTTTGTACCGGTAACGGAAGAAGGAAAAGATCTTGCTCCAGGCGATACAGAGAGGGAATACCTGGCTGATGAGATAAAGCACTTAAGAGGAGAAAATCCTGAAATGGTATTTGTTTCGTTTCCAGGAGATGAAAAGAGTTCGGGCGGATGTATAGCTGCCGGCAGAGGTTTCTTCCATATAAACTCACACGGCGGAGCAGAGCCTTGCCCATTTTCGCCATATTCTGATATCAACATAAGGGATCATTCTCTTAGAGAAGCAGTAAACTCAGATCTATTTGCAGTGCTTCGTTCAAGTGATATCCTGATGGACGAACATGATGGCGGTTGTGTCCTTTACGAAAAAAGAGAACAGGTTGAGGCCATTCTGGCAAAGCAAAGAGGATAGCAGATTATCATCACTGTGCTTTCCGGCATATCTAATATTGCGCAGATGGAAGACAATCTCTATATATCTTTTAATATAAATTGAGTAAGGCTGCATTATATAGAGCCCGAGTCTGTTTACTGTCGCGCAAGAAATTCAGCCGGTGTGAAAGCGAGGACCTGGCTGCCTTTGAAGTCTTTGACATTTCTGGTGATGATGTGGTCCGCACCGATTCTTTCAGCTGTAACGGACTGGATTGCATCCTCGAAGTCGGCCCACTGCAGGTCTGCCGCTGCTGTTATGTCCGAAGCCTTCAGATCTTCAAAGCGGAATATCAGAGACAGTGATTTAAGCGTTTCCTCGATCTTTTCGGATGAAAGCTCTTTCCGCATCACATATACAAGATTTGCGAATGTCAGTGCGGAGACATACCCCTCCGCCAGATCCGTCTCACACATTTTCCAGATCTTTGCTGAATCCTCATAATGCGGCTCTCGTTTCTGGAGAACATCCAGAAGAATATTTCCATCAATCAGTAAGCGCATACTTTTCCTTGAGCCTTTCATCACGTGCAGTGTCTATATTGTCGTTTCCTTTGAGAATTCCGGTAAGGGAATCTGTAAGATAGGATACGGCTCTCTCTCTGGGGACAAATCTGCCAACTTCTTTGCCGTTTTTGGTAACAATGACCTCCTTACCATTCTGAACGATGGACAGGTAGCGTCCGAAATTGTTCTGCATCTCTGTTGCGGTAGCTATTGCTGTGTTTCCGATCATAAAATCACCTCGCTTTCTTTAGCTAATTTCATTATACATTATATTAGCTAATTTTCAAGAGGAATTTGCATCTATAAAAATTATTGGAGATGCACTTGTGAATAATGTTCGGAATTTCATCTATGGAAACGGCGGTTTAACCGAGGAAGGTTTCAGGCTTGTCTTTGTGACAAACTATCCGGGACATTTCCTGCTGACTCAGTTAGTACTTTATGGGTAGCATGAGATTTGGTACAATAACGAGAAAGTCAAGATGGTACAATGTTAAGTTAGTATTCATGCTATTGATTGAAGAAATCAGCTGATGTAATGTGTGGAGAGGTGGATTATGCAAAAAGGTAAGATAGCAGTCATTTTTCCGGGGATAGGATATGGCACGGACAAACCGTTGCTCTATTATTCGAGGAAGATAGCCCTCGAGCACGGCTATGAAGTGGTCGGTATTGAATATGACGGAATAGACAAGGATGCTTGTCTGAAGAACAAGGAAAAGCTGCTGGAGGCCTTTAATACGGTTGCAGGACAGGCGGATGAGCAGCTTAAGGATATAGATTTCTCATCATGTGAGGATATCATATTTGCGTCTAAAAGCATCGGGACTGTCGCGGCAAGTATATATGCAGCCAAACATAGTGTTCCCGCCAGACAGGTATACTACACACCATTTCCACAGACTTTTTCTCTGGCAAAGGAGAAGAACGGTCTTGTCTTTTTCGGAAATAAGGATCCGTGGATTGATCCGGACGTGATCAGAGATCTATGCAACGAAAAGAAAATGCAATACAGGATCATAGAAGGCGGCAATCACTCTTTGGAAACCGGACATGTTTACATAGATGTCGATAACATAAATCATATCATTCAAGAGGCAGGGGATTATCTTGTGGGTGGTCCGATCTATGGAGAGGCTGGCAAGAGAAGCGGATCCGGACTATCAGAATAACAGTGACATCAAATGGAATTTCACTAAATTTCTGGTCAATCGGATCGGTCAGGTTATCGACCGTTTTGAACCCGATGCAGGAACAGAGCTTGTAAGACAGGCAGTTGAAAAAGAACTGAATAAATGAAAATGAAGAATCTAATTTATTCGGCAAGCTTGGGGACGAGATCATGGTGACCGGGGCTATGATCCGGCAGTTTATCGGATAGGAATAATGTGCAGGAAATGGTATAATCAGATTATTTGGGGACGGCTATTTAATCAGGTAAAACGGGGGGCAGGATGAAAAAATCAAATATCAGGAGCATAACGACCCTGGCGGTCATAGGCGGAATCATAGTTGCTTTGGTACTGATCATAGGCACGGTCTGGACCGGAAGGAGCGCGAGCAGGGATACAGAGCAGGCGGTGCGCAACGTAAGCCTCCTTTATCTCGACGAGCTTGCGGGCAGGAGAGAGGAGGTCGTAGCCTCTACCTTGAGCGACTATATAAGCGATATGGATGTGGCTCTGGGACTTCTTACCGAGGAGGATCTAAGCTCCACCGAAAACCTTCAGGCATACCAGCTTCGTATGAAGCAACTCTATGGCCTTGAGAAGTTTGCCTTTGTTGACGAGAACGGGCTGATATATACGTCGAGGGGCACGAGGACGGATATCGATCAGTATGATTTTGATTATAAGACGCTTTCAGATCCCGAGATCTCGGTAAAGAACGCAGACGGGGATAACGTCAAGGTAGTCATCGCTATGCCGACTGACAGTCTGCCATATGAGGGACATATCCTCGTGGTCTGCTTCATGGAAATAGACATGGATCAGATGCTTGAGAACATATCCCTGCAGTCCGGTTCCAATAACACTACTTTCTGCAATATCTATACCTCGGACGGTTACTCCCTGACAAACATGGTTCTCGGGGGACTCGCCAGTGAGGACAACCTTCTTACTGCTCTTAATCAAGCTGATTTTGAGGACGGATACAGCATTGACTCGATGCGTGAGGATTTCGCAAATGGCGTAAGGGGTGTTGCATCATTTACCTATAACGGTATCACGGAAACCATGTATTACGTTCCGGTACACCGTACTGACTGGATGCTCACGTATCTTATAAGGGAGAGCGTGATAAGCGGCCAGATAGATACCATATCCGAGGGTATTGTGCGAAGGAGCCTCATCCTGTCGATCCTTACGACCCTCGTACTTGCGGGAGTATTTGTAATGATGCTCATGCAGGTGAGAAAGGCCGCAAAGCTTTCGGCGGAGAGAGAAAGTCAGGAGCTTATGCAGCAGGAGCTTGAAGAGCGTATCGCCCTGCAGGATGAGCTTTTGGAACAGGAAAAGAAGAGGGCGGAGCTTGACAGCATGGTAACGGCTCTTGCTTCCGATTATAGGAGTGTGTATTATGTAAACTTGGATGATGATCGGGCCACCTGCTTCAGAAGCGACGCAGCCGATGAAGATATCGCAAGGAATGATGTCTTTGAGTTTTCAAGCGTGTTTGGCGAGTATGCCGATAAATACGTGTCGGAGGACTACAGGGAGCAGTTCCATGAGTTTATAAAGCCGGAGAATATACGTGAAGAGCTTAAGCAGAACGCCATAATAGCATTCAGGTACCTGGTCAAAAAGGACGGGGTCGAAAGCTACGAGATGCTCAGGATGGCGGATGTGAATAAGGACAGTGACGGCGACGATATCGTACATGCTGTCGGTGTCGGCTTTACCGATATTGATGATGAAATGCGGGATTCCCTTGCTAAAAATCAGGCTCTTTCAGACGCATTAAAGACGGCGGAGGAGGCCAGCAAGGCAAAGACGACCTTCTTATCCAGCATGAGCCATGAGATCCGCACGCCCATGAATGCGATAATAGGACTCGACGCGCTTGCTCTGAACGAGCCCGATATCTCTGATTCCACTAAGGATTACCTGGAGAAGATCGGAAGCAGCGCCCAGCATCTTTTAAGCCTTATAAACGACATCCTTGATATGTCAAGGATAGAGTCAGGACGGATGGCTTTGAAGAACGAAGAATTTGCTTTCTCCAAGCTTATCGAGCAGGTGAACGTGATCTTCAGCGGACAGTGCAATGAAAAGGGACTGGAATACAACTGCCGCGTCAACGGTCATCTGAATGATTATTATATAGGCGACAGCGTCAAGCTCCGTCAGGTGCTCATCAATATCCTCGGTAATGCCGTGAAGTTTACCCCCGAGGGCGGGAAGGTAGAGCTTGAGGTTGAAAGAACCGGAGGATTTGACGGAAGGTCTGCGCTGCAGTTTAAGATAAGCGATACCGGTATAGGCATGAGCAAGGAGTATCTGCCGAAGCTCTTTGATACTTTCAGTCAGGGGGATGCGAGCTCTACAAATAAATACGGGAGCTCGGGGCTTGGCATGGCGATCACAAAAAGCATCGTCGAGATGATGAACGGTGAGATAAAGGTCGAGAGCGAGAAAGGCGCCGGAACGACCTTTACCGTAAACGTCACGCTGATGGATTCCGAGAGGAAGCTGTCGGATGACGCGGAGCCTATGGAGATACACCCGCAGGATATGAAAGTGCTTGTGATAGACGATGATCCGCTTGCCTGCGACCAGGCGAAGCTTGTTCTCTCTCATGCAGGGATAGCCGCCGAGACGGTGCAGTCTGGAAACGAGGCAGTGGAGATGGTGAAGCTTTCCCATGCGAGGCAGGAGCCTTATAATCTGATCATAGTGGACTGGCAGATGCCCGAGATGGACGGCGTGGAGACGACCAGAAAGATACGCTCCGTTATAGGGAAGGAGACAGCGGTCATTATACTTACCGCCTATAACTGGGATGAGATCTACGAGGAGGCTACTACAGCGGGAGTTGACAGCTTTATCGCGAAGCCTCTCTTTACCGAAAACCTTCTGAATGAGTTCAAGAGCGTGCTGAAAAAGAAAAATCAGGCATCTTCGGAGAATGTGAAAAAAGCGGAGCTTAAGGGAAAGCACATCTTACTTGCGGAGGATGTGGATATAAATGCTGAGATCATGATGCATGTGCTCTCGATGCGGGAGATGGAGTCAGACCATGCCGCGAACGGAAAGGAAGCCGTAGAGCTCTATGAGTCAAAGCCTGAGGGGTATTATGACGCGATCCTCATGGATATGCGTATGCCGGAGATGGACGGACTTACGGCGACCAGAACGATACGCCGATCCGGAAAGGCGGACGCTTCGACGATACCCATAATCGCCCTTACCGCAAACGCCTTTGACGAGGACGTGCAGCAGAGCCTTCAGGCGGGGCTTAACGCGCACCTGAGCAAGCCGGTTGAACCGGAGGTGCTCTTTGAGACATTGGAGAAACTGATAAAATAGAGGAGTGATAAACCATTATGGAGATGGAAAAACAGAGGCTTGAGAGATATCTTTCGCCGCTTGCAGTCTGGGGACTGTCGTTTGGATGCGCGGTAGGCTGGGGATCATTTGTGATGCCCGGAACGACTTTCCTTCCGGCGGCAGGTCCTCTCGGCACGGTACTTGGTATGATACTCGGCGCTGTGGTCATGTGGGTAATAGGAGTGAATTATCACTACCTGATGAATAAATTCCCTGATGCGGGCGGAGCGCTTACCTATACCATAAGGTCGTTTGGTTATGATCACGGTTTCTTAAGTGCCTGGTTCCTGATTCTTGTTTATGTCGCCATAATATGGGCCAACGCGACGGCGGTGGCTCTTATAGGCAGGAGTCTTTTCGGAGGTTTATTTCAATTCGGGTTCCACTATCAGGTTTTAGGCTATGATGTCTATATGGGAGAGGTGCTTCTTTCACTTGCCGCAATTACCCTCGGAGGACTCATATGCATATACGGCAAACGCCTTGCGGTAAGCCTTCAGGTAATATTCGCGCTTATCCTGTTTCTGGGGATCGTGATCTGCGTCATAGCGGTATTTGGTTCTAAGGGAGTGACGCCTTCGGGGTTTTCTCCGGCCTATGCTCCCGGAAGCGGTCTGAAAGTCAGTCAGATATTTACTATCATAGCGCTGTCGCCCTGGGCTTTTGTGGGCTTTGAATCCGTGTCAAATTCCACCGAGGGCTTTAATTTTCCTGTGAAAAGAACTATATGGATATTTACCGCGGCTCTGATTACCGGAGCCGTATCATATATCCTGCTCACTCTTATAGCGGTGTCAGCGCAGCCGGACGGATACTCAAACTGGTATGAGCATATAAAGGCTCTGGGAAGCCTTAAAGGACTAGGCGGGCTTCCGACCTTTTTTACAGTAAATACAGTCATGGGAAATACAGGCACCGTGATACTGGGTATTGCCGCGGCTGCCGCGATCCTTACCGGACTTATAGGAAACTATATAGCGGCGAGCCGTCTGCTGTACTCCATGGCTGAGGAAAAAATACTGCCCTCGTGGTTCGGCAGGCTTAACACTGACGCAAGCCCAAAGAACGCGCTGCTTTTCCTTATGGGTATATCGGTATTTATCCCGTTCCTCGGACGGACAGCGATAGGATGGATCATTGATGTGAATACTGTCGGGGCAACGATAGCTTATGGATATACCTCCGCCGATGCTCTGTATTTTGCGAGAAAAGAATCAGACAAAAAGATACAGGCGACAGGCATTATCGGCCTCATTATGTCCATATTCTTTTTCTTTTATTTTATGTCGTGGTCGGCGGGAGCGATGTCTACCGAATCATATCTGATCCTCGCGAGCTGGAGCATACTCGGGTTTGTTTATTTCCGCTATGTTTTCAGCAAGGACGAGGACAGAAAATTCGGAAAATCCACAGTAGTCTGGATAGGGCTCTTGTTTCTTATATTTTTCACGTCACTTATGTGGGTTAAGCAGGCAACCGATGAGATGACAAGGACGGTCGTCACCAATATCAGCGAATACTATGAAGAAAAGAATGCCGGGCTTGATCCTGACGAGATCGAAGAAACGGAAGAATATGTCGCAGAGCAGATGGTAATTGCCGACAGGGCGCTTACGAGAAACAGCATTATCCAGATGGTACTTATAATGGCAAGCCTCGGGATAATGTTCAGTATTTATACCACGATCTCAAAGAGGGAGAAGCAGAGCGAGATCGAGAAGGTCGCGGCGCAGGAGAGCAGCAAAGCTAAGACTGTCTTTTTGTCCAATATGTCGCATGATATCCGTACACCCATGAACGCGATAATCGGATATGTAAATCTGGCGGAGCGGGAAGATATAACCTTTGAAGAAACGAAGGAATATCTTGCAAAGATAAAGGGCTCAAGCCAGCATCTGCTCGCTCTCATAAATGACGTGCTTGAGATGAGCCGGATAGAGAGCGGCAAGATGGAGCTTGAACCCATTGCCGTGGATCTGAAAAAGACTCTGAGTGAGGTAAAGGATCTTTTCGCTACACAGATGTCAGAGAAAGATATAGACTTTACCGTGGATACTTCGCATATCAAAAACAGTCAGGTTTACTGTGACAAAAACCGCTTAAACCGTGTCCTGCTCAATCTCGTGAGCAATGCGTATAAATTCACACCGGAGGGCGGAAACGTATCCGTCACCGCATGGGAGATATCAGGTGATGATCCGGACAAAGGGAATTATGAGATCCGTGTCGCGGATAACGGCATAGGAATGTCAGAAGAATTTGCCGCGAAAGTCTTTGAAGCATTTGAAAGAGAGAGGACTTCAACCGTAAGCGGCATACAGGGGACAGGCCTGGGGATGTCGATTACCAAGAGCATAGTGGATATGATGGGAGGAGAGATCACTGTAAATACCGCGCCCGATCAGGGAACTGAATTTTTGATAAAAATTTCCCTGAAGCTTCAGGAAAAGACGGAAACCGGACATAAAGAAGATGAACCCGCACATAAGGAAGATGCGGAAGAAGAAACGAAGCTTGCGGTAGATCTGTCATCAAAGCGGCTTCTACTTGTAGAGGATATAGAGATAAACAGGGAAATCGCGAGTATGCTGCTAAGTAGTCTCGGAATCACGCTTGAATATGCGGAAAACGGTCAGGAGGCCGTTGACAAGATAAAGGGATCAGAACCCGGATATTTTGACGGGATATTGATGGATATTCAGATGCCTGTAATGAACGGATATGAGGCGAGCAAGGAGATCAGGGCATTACCCGATAGAGAATTAGCCGGTATACCGATCATAGCAATGACTGCAAATGCATTTTCGGAGGATGTTAAAAACGCGATGGATGCGGGAATGAATGCGCATGTCGCAAAGCCGATAGATATGAATGTTTTAAGGAGTGTGCTTCAGGAAACTCTGAAATAATCAAATTTTTTTACACATATTGTATTTTTATGTTATACTGTCTTTTATAAGCTTGACTCATGTTAAGGAAGGGAGATATACATGGCAACGAAAAAAACAACAGCGACAACAAAGGCGGCTGCTTCAACCAGAAAAACTACTGCAAAGAAGACGGCTGCAAAGAAACCGGCAGCAAGCAAGGCAGCAGCAAAGAAGCCTGCGGCAAAGAAGACGGCAGCGGCTAAAAAAACTACGGCAGCTAAAAAGACTACTGCAAAGAAGCCTGCGGCAAAGAAGACAGCAGCGGCTAAAAAGACTACCGCATCAAAGGCTGCGACAGCAAGGAAGAACGCTACGGTTGAGAAGCAGAGAGAGCAGATCAGGGAGTTAAAAGCCCAGGTCAAGGCTTTAGAGCATAAGCTTGATAAGATAAAGAAGATAACGGAATAAGCAAATGAGAGCGGCCGGCTGATGGCCGCTCTTATTGCGTAGGATCGCTTGAGGAGACCTGATAAGCATTCAAAGAGATAAAACAGGTTATGCGATTAACTTATTGTGTTTGCGCTTGATCCGTCCTATCATTTTTACAGGACGGAGAGAAAGGGCGCATACATATGGCGAAAAGCAGTTTCCTTAAAGAAGTATTCAAGATAGCGATCCCGGTAGCATTGCAGTCAATGCTGCAGTCGTCTTTTTCCATGATCGACCAGATAATGGTCGGACAGCTCGGGGAAAAGAGTATTGCCGCTGTAGAGATTGCGGGCAAGCCGGGCTTTATTTATGCCTTTGTGCTGGGCGCGGTGGGCACGATAGCAGGCATAATGATATCCCAGTATATAGGGAAGGAGGACTGCAGGGCGGAGGAGAAAAGCGTCTGTGTGAATCTTGCTGCCGCGGTATTGACAGGAGCGGTTTTTCTATTTATTTCTGTTTTATTCTCAAATAATTTTGTCTCTCTTTTCAGCACTGACAGAGATGTCATTTCGCAGGGAACAGCTTATCTTAAATATATCGGATGGGCGTTTATCCCCATGGGTGTAAGCAATATATTGGGTGTAGCTGTCCGCTGCAGGGGAAGGTCATCATGGCCTCTCTATATCGGTGTCATTTCCGCAGTCATCAATACGGGCTTTAATTACATACTGATCTTTGGAAAGCTCGGCGTGCCGGCACTCGGCGTTATCGGCGCGGCATATGCGAGCGTGCTGTCACAGATAGTAGGCGCTATCCTTTCAATGGTTTTCTTCATGAAGCTGTACGGCAGGATAGGGATTTCCTTCAGTCTGGGAAGAGACGGATATCTGCAGTATTTCGCAATGCTTTTTCCGGTTGTTATAAATGAGTTTTTATGGTCTGTAGGACAGAGCATCAATACCTTTGTATATGGTCACATGGGTACTGAAGAGCTTGCGGGGATGTCGATAACCGGCTCGGTACAGGGACTTACCATAGGGGCTCTCAGCGGTCTTTCACAGGCTGCGGGGATACTTACAGGGAAGAGCCTTGGTGAAATGAAATATGAAAGGGCTTATGACGAGTCAAAGAAGCTTTGCGTATATGGCTTCATCGGCTCGCTCTGCCTGTCGGCGCTTATGGTTCTGCTCCGTTTTCCGTATGTGGGAGTATTCAGGGTATCCGGTGACGTGAGGACTGTCGGAGCAGATATAATGATCGCGTTTGCTCTGCTGCTTCCTGTAAAGGTGCAGAATATGGTGCTCGGCGGCGGGATCATACGCAGCGGGGGCAGGACGAAATACATAATGATTATCGATATGATCGGAACATGGCTTATAGGAGTTCCGCTGGTGCTTTTAAGCGGACTTGTATGGAAGCTTCCGATCGTATGGGTTTACTTTATTACTTCACAGGAGGAAATGGTGAGATTCCTGATTACGATCTTCATGTTCAGGAGCAGGAAATGGATGAACACCATCGAGTAGGCTATGTGGGACGAAAAGAAGATAAGGATAGTTGATGTGGCGGATGAGCTTGGCGTCAGTACGGCGACAGTCTCTAATGTGCTGCACGGAAAGACAAAAAAAGTTTCGGAAAAGACGATAAAAAGGGTACAGAAAAAGCTGCAGGAGAGCGGCTATATCCCTAATATGGCGGCAACCCTACTTGCACAGAATGACTCCCGTATCGTAGGGGTAGTGGTGCATGACCACACGAAGTACGAAGGGCATCTGCTCGAGGATCCTTTTGTGAGCGGGGCGCTGAATGCCCTGTCAGATGAGATCGAGGCATCGGGTTATTTCATGATGCTTAAAAAGACAAAGAACATCATGGATGCCGTACCCTTTGCGTCGATGTGGAATATGGAGGGCATGATCCTGCTGGGCTTCTGTGAGGATGATTATCAGGAGCTCAGGGACAGGATAAGGATCCCGTTTGTTATCTATGACGGAGTTTTTGAAAACCATGGAAATGTCTGCAATCTCGTGCTGGATGAAAGAGACGGGGGAAGGCAGGCCGGAGAATACTTAAAAAACGGAGGACATACGAAGGTTCTCTGCATAGCGGATAATAAGGTTCTGCCGGATTATGACAGGTATCTTGGCCTCTGTGACGGACTTTTGAATAAGGCTGATCTCTGGGTGATCCCGATGAAACGGGCGGAGCGCGAGAAATTTTATGACGGGCGGATAAATAAACTTAAAAAGTATACCGCGGTCTTTGCGGTATCAGATTATTATGCCGTGGATCTTATGTATTACCTGATGGGAAAGGGGTTTTCGGTTCCCGGTGATATTTCCGTGATAGGATTTGACGACACATCATTAAGCACCATGGTAAAACCAACGCTTTCGACCGTAGGGCAGGACGTCATATACCGCGCCAAAAAGGCGATGGAATATCTTATTGAAATAAAGGGTGATAATTCAAGTACAGTCACCCACACGGTTCCCGTGAAGCTCAAAGTAAGGGAGAGCAGCCGAGTTTTGTTCGTTGAAGAGTCATAGATCTCTACTCATGAACGCAATATCATTGTAATATTATAAGGGATATAAGATATAGTATTAATATAATATAACCAGGCTATATCATGTATTAAATCCATAAATTTGGCGCATTATGATGTTTTATTTGATACCTCCATGCGCTAAACTTTTACAAGTTTTGTTAAGAACAGGAACTATAACATTGGAATCAGAGATACTTTACCGGCTTGACGGAAAATACCACACAATATTAGACAGATATGGAGTTAATACAGGCAGGGCGCTTAAGGAGATCGGACTGCCGGAGGATTTTCTGGAGAGCGAAGAGCCTGCTATGACTGTGACCCAGTATTACAGATTCATAGATGCCATAGGAAAGCAGAGGCCGCCTGCGGAGGTAGCGATAGACGCGGCAAAATCCGAACTGGCGATTAAGCAGTCGCCCGAAATATACGCGGCATATCAAAGCCAGAACGCCAGACAATGCATACGGCGGATAGGTATGTACAAGCAGATACTCGGGCTTGTCAGATATCATATCGAAGAGACAAAGGATCATATGTGCATTGAGCTGTCGCTTGCCGACGGTACTGATATACCGGTTTTTTTAGCGGAGTTTGAATTCTGTTTTTTATTGAATCTGATCAGAAGGGCTACCGGTAAAAGCGTAAGACCCGAAAGAGTCAGTATATTTGGAGAGAGAAGCATACCGGCAATCGAGAATTTCCTTGGACGCAGATTAGAAGGTGATGGAAAGACCTTTATCTGTCTTTCAAAAAGCAACATAGAATTCCCTTTCAGATTCAATGACGAGCGTGAATGGATGAAATATGAGCCGGAAATATTCTGCAGGATGTACGGACTTGAAAACAAAGGGGAATTCATAAGGTCGTTGCAATACGCGCTGATACACCTGCTTCCCACCGGAACAGTAACGCTTGACGGGGTCGCACGGGAGCTGAATATCAGCAGAAGGACTCTGCAGAGAAGACTGAATGACAGAAACACGTCATATCGTGAGGAGCTTGATGATGTGAGACTGCATATGTCGGAATATTTTCTTAAAAACTCCGAGTCGTCTGTGGAGACCATAGCATACGCGCTCGCGTATATGGAACATAATTCATTTTCAAGGGCCTTCAGGAAATGGACCGGGATGACTACGACCGAGTACAGAAGACATAATGCCGGACATCTGACCGGATAAAATCAGATATAAAATGTGTTTTTAATTGCAGAGGAGGAGATAAAAGTGAAGAAAACAAAAAAGACAAAAGAGGCAACCCATAGTATCAAGACAAGCCTGATAGGCGTGATACTTGCGCTCGTGGCGGTTCCGCTTATCATATCCATTGCCGTCAATTTTATCAGCTCCATGGAAGAAGCGGTGGAAAATGCCGAATCTCTAAACCTTCAGGCGGCAGAGATTATAGAAGGAAAATTTGTAGGCATCATAGATCAGAATATGATGACCCTTCAGACCGCTGCAGACGCAGAGGA
>JAFUWM010000235.1 GCA_017483425.1 Lachnospiraceae bacterium
GCACCGTGCATAAGTATGAACATCATGCATCCCGATATAAGATAAGCCGCCATCTGTGAGAAGAGATAGCCGTACAGGCCCATACGGAATACCAGCAGCAGGAGCAGATTGGACACTATGGTCACGGCAGTGCAGCAGATCGAGCCCGTGATCATTACCTCTACCCTCTCGCAGCCCTGAGTGTACAAAAGCATGAACTCATAGAAAGCGTCACAGGTAAAAAGCAGGGCGAAAAGCATGAGATACGGTTTGTATATTTCCGGAACCATAAAAAGCATCAACAGAGCACAAATTATGTAAACCAAGCAGGCCGACTGCAATACCCTTCGCAGTCCGCTCTTTAATATCGATCCTCTCTTATCACTCTCCTCTATGCCAAATCTCAGCGCCGCCTCACCCGCGTTTATTGACAGGAGCGGAACCGTAAGCAGCAGTGTAGCCTGCATGACATCCGCTATACCATAATCCGATTCGGTCAAAACATTCGTATAAAAAGGAACCAGAAAGAAAACCAAAAGCTTGGAAGCGACATTGCTTATGGTAAATAAAGACATGTTCTTAAGGAGATATCTGCTCCTGTTCATGTACTGTCGCCCTTGGATAAATTTATGTCAACTGCGAGTGCCCTGTCAGCCCCTCCATACAGCGTTAGCAGGAGGAAAAGAAGTACGGGCGTATAATCCGCCCACATCAGATCCATGTCTATAAAGGACTCAAAGAAAATCGCGAACATTGCCGAGCCTGCGATAAGAGTATAGGGACTCGCCTTTATATGATCCCGCATATTTATGAACCTTGCTATTATAACAAAGGCGGCTATCGCAAAGACTATAAAGCCGTGAACTATCAGGATATCATACATCGCGTTGTGCATATTATATTCAAAAAAGCTTGAAAGCTCGTATCCCGACCCTATCCCGAGTAGCGGCCTGACTTTGAGCATATTCCATACCTCGATCCAGATCTCCTCCCTGCCGGAAAACACGTTCTTATAAAACAACGGCATCCTTGCATTATAGCCGGTTTTTGAAAGCGCTACATAAGCCCAGACAAAAAGCAACGAACCGAACACCGCAAAGCACGAAATAAAGGCATAACAGCGTTTATATCTCCCGGGATCAAAAAGAAGGAACAGGAGAAAGAAGCATATAAAGAAGAAAAGCGCTGAAAACGCGCCTCTTGCCAGGTGCCACAGTACGAGCGTACCCGTCCTGAGCAGCGCAAGCACAATGAAATAGCCCATTATCTCACTCTGCAGTGAAAAATACCTCAGAACGATAAGCGCCGCAAAAAGCGTAAAAACCGTATAGGTCGCGCCAGTGTTGGTATTATATGAAAACTCCATGTCGTGTACAAACCATACTCCGTACATAAAAAGGAAGAACAGCGCAAATGCTTTGTACTGTAAGGAAGAAAGCTTCATATACGGGGATATATACAGCAGCAGCAGGAAATCGGCGATTATCAGTATGCAGCCCTTATTGGAGCCTATGAAAAAAAGATTTATGGTCGCGATAAGAAGCGCTGCTGCAACGGCTATAAGCACGGTATCCCTCTGCTTCAGCCTCTCTTTCCAATCCACGTTGATAAAGAAAAGCCCTGCAAGACATACAAAAATGATAAGGGAATTATATCTTTCCGTTACATGATAAAACATCGGAAAGATCCAGGTTCCTCCGAAAAAAATCATCATGATGACAAGAGGTATCCAGTTAAGCCTTTCCCTTAAAGCATTATCCTTCATTTGATCCCTTCAAGCTTAGCCTTAAGCTCCGCTGCCCTCTTTTTCCATGATGTATTTTCCTTGTCAAGCTCCACAAGAAGCCTTGTATGATTCTCATTAATGAGCAGATTTTCAAGCTTTACGGCTATTTCGTCAATATCCTGCGGATCGTTTATTATATCCATGTCCTCGGTCTTCTTGATAACGCTCAAGGCTCCGCATTCTTTTGATATCAATACATCCGCATATGAAAGCAGCGCCTCTATCGGAGCCAGTCCAAAGGTCTCAAACACTGAATTCTGTACGAATACCTTATTCTTATGGTATTCCCTCATAAGCTCATCATGCGATACAAGCCCGATATCCCTCACAAACGGATAGGAATCTATCGCCACGCTGTCAGCTCCCGTATCGCCCGCAACCGTAAGCGTGATATTGTGTCCTTTCTGATTCAGCTTCTCCACCGCCTTGCAGACATTTATTATACACTTTCTGGGCATTCCCCCGCCTACAGATATGATGCCCTCAGAAGCTCTCGTATCCTCCGTGGCGCTCTCCCTTATAAGCTCCCAGTCGATGCCGTTGGTTACATGAGATATCTTGCCGGCATACTCCGGATACCTCTCCTTAAGCCACTCCTCGAACTGTCTGGAAACGGCAAGGATCAGATCCGCCATTTCCATCATTGTCCTTTCATCCTCAGCCATCTGTTCATCAGGCACTTTATTTATGCTGTTCTCATACTCTACGGCGCCATGCATCAGATAGGCGGATCTCTTTCCGAAGAGCTTTCCTATCCGCATGGCCAGTATATTCTGCCTGGAGTGACCCGAAAGGAATAAGACCGAGGCGCGCGGGACCTTTACAAGCAATTCAAAAAGCCTCGCCGCCTTTCCGGTCGAAGCTATATAATCCACGCCTTTCACCGCTGCCGGATGCTTTCCTTTTTTCGCAGGAAACACACCGCTTGAAAGGGACGAAATATAATATTTTGTTACTAACGCCGGTCCGGTGCCGCTGTAATAATCCCCGATAACTAGAATCATATCCTCAAACCTCTATCACTATTTAATTATAATTGGAATCACCTGTATCCGCAAGAAAATGGATATCACGAACTGTAATATCCCTTTTGTCTATGATTTGAACTTTTTTGAATTTTGAATATACAAATCAAGTGGAACTGTTTGTCCCGTCAGATTTTGCCGCCAGAGCTGCCTCCAATTCCCTGACGCGAGCCTCAGCCTTTTCTGCACGCTTTCTTTCAACCTCAGTATTCTTCCTCTCTTCTTCTCTGCCCTCTTCCTTGGCATCCATCCATAATACCATCTCTTTCATATACTAAAGCTTTCTTTATCTACTTTATCACCTAAAATATTGTTATAAATCTTACCTCCATTTGGGTTTAAGGTAATTTTAACCGCCTCCTCCCAAACCGCATACAGAGTAAGATCTTCATCAAAATTAAAAGGAAAAAGCTCTGACCATTTATAATCTACTGACCCATTAATTGTTTTAGACCAGCCTATCACTTTATATCCCGTTCGGAACGGATACACTCTTCGACACTCAACATAATATCCGGTATGTTGACCTAAATCATAAGTGTACGTTGTCTTACCATTATCAAAAAGGCCGCCATTCGCATTAAAAGTCACGGGATGTTCCCCTACCTCCTTGTTCACGGACTCTTCGTAGCTTCTTCCAGTATAGAGAGTTGTATCCTCCTCAGTAACAATCTCTGTTCCGAGTTCGCCTCTGTCCTCAGATTCTCCCCTATTCTCGGAGTCCTTCCCTTTCTCAGATACAACTTTCACATCA
>JAFUWM010000236.1 GCA_017483425.1 Lachnospiraceae bacterium
CATTTATGGATATTCTTTGCATGGGAAATACTTTCTGCCGTCTTGTGGATCAATCCTTTCCTAATGCTGTCAGCCGGCAAGCTTCGTGAGGATATGGAGCAGATATGCGACAGGGTGACTATTCAGAAGAGTCTCGAGGATCCTGTGGAATACGGTAAGCTGATATTAAGAACTTCCGTATTGTTAAGATCGGATGCAGTGAAGCTTCCGGCGATGCTCGCAGGCGGATACGATTATAATAAGTTCAAGGATCGGATCATTAATATCAGGGATTTTAGCCCTTGCAGCAAAAGTAAAGCAGCCGGACTGATAGCTGTAAGCTGCATGGCTCTTATACTGTCTTTTGCCGCTGTTCATTTTGCTTCATATTCAAAATATGAGGTACTGCCGGATGTCACGGTTGGCGGTGAGTATGGGGAAGTCTACGCTGACTCGGAAACTGTTACCGCATCAGGCATATTTATCAGAACCAAAGACGGCATTTCAGTTGATTCAAAAAAACTGCGGAGAATACTTCCCGAGGATTTCCCTAGAGATAAATACGTTTATTTTTATTATGATGTGATCATGAAGATCCCGGGAATAGGCGGCGGAGGCAACTGTGCATGGCTCTCCGATGTTCCGGAAAGCGGCGTGGTACCCCTTACCATAGGTGAGCGTAATACCAGGGATAAGATAGCAATCTGGCTTATGAAAGTGATCTAGAAAAATATAGCACTCAGCAAAATTCTCTTACATATTCTTCAAAACGGGGTAGGGAGAAGGCAATTTCTCCCCGGCGTGATTCATGAATAACACCGCCTCTTATAAGAGAATTTCTATATTCGGAATAATTGCCGGGAGCGTCCATTTGCAGCAGTATATCCTCCCGTTTATGATAATCAAGCATAATATGTATGAGCTTACGTTCGCCTTCTCTGAGTTCTTCCCAGATTTTCTCGTAAGACTGGGAAAAAAGCCTTTCATCGAAATCGTCCATTAGATCCTTAAGACTTTCGTTAGTCTTTTTATTAAAATACAAGCTGCCCAGCACCTGGTATCCGTATGCATAACCCCGGGTGATCTTTGCCAGTTCTCTTGCTTTTTCAGATGATAGATCCAGAAGCTTTTTATATTTCATGGTCATGGAGACTTCGGACAAGGACCGAACCTCGATAGTTTCTGCCCGTTTGAAAAATGTAAGGTTTCTTACCCTGCCTATTGATTCCATATTTGAAAACAATCCGGTACAAACAAGATATACCGGTTTCTCCGCTCTTATATACTTTGCAAAAACAGAGCAAAAGGCTACTACTGCATCTGATTTTGCTATATCATCTATACAAACAAGTATACGCTTGCCGTTGCTTATGGCTCTGTCCAGCAGGACATCCAGTTCAACCTCGTCATCATAATAATTATCTGTTGAAGGCTGTGCCGTATTAATACCACCGCTTAATATACCTAAAGTCGCATTTGCAGAGAGGCTTATTGATTTCTTTTTGCTTCCCGAAAACTTTTCTTTTGCCAGAAACGCCACCAAAGTATGAAGAGGATCTCTTGCAGACGAAAGATCATATACCAGCCAGCCTTTGTCTATATTTTCCTGTTTCCTGTAATATCTGATAATATCGGACAATACGACCGTTTTTCCGCTTCCCCTTACGCCTATGATTTTATACACATATTCGGACGGGGTTTCAAAATCGAAATTGGAGGTGGCTTTTTCTGCCCAGCCCATGTCAATATACGCCTGCCCGGCACTTCCGTATGTATGAGTGAATGGATTTTGAGTCATCTTAATGCTACCTCCGAGTCTCTGATTTGCGCTGTATTTAATGATATTTTATAATGCTCAGATATTTTGATAATACATGATAATTTATTATAATACGTTATGATACATTACAGATTAGCATATTTTTGATGAACAGGCAACCTCATGAGCATTCTCACATTATCACAACAGACAGAAGAACAAAATAAAACGAGACTGACCCGGGATCGGATCAGTCTCGCATATTTTGAATACAGCTATAGCTGTTCATTCACCTCTATGCCTTTGATATCTTCCTTGAGGAGGCCGAGCTTATTGAGGATGTTCTGTATTTCTGAATTTACCTGCAGCTGTGAGTCAGATCCGGCATACTGGGTATTCAGGCTTTCAAGCTTTGCCTCTCCTTCTAGTATCTCCCGTTCTTTTTTCTCCTCTTCGCGTTTTTCAGCTTTTTCTTTTTCTTCTGCCTGCTTCTCTGCTTTTTCTTCAGCGTCTTCCTTTATCTTATCCTGCTCCTCCGTTATATTTTCTGCGGTATCCTGTACAAGAGAGTTTATGACATCCCTGGACGCCGCCTTCATTATTTCGTCCTTGCCCTTCTGCGCCTTGACCATACTCTGATCCTTCAGACTTTCAAGCTTAATGGCCTTTTCAGCAGAATTATATGCCTGCACCATCGTCTTGTCCTGATTTATCTCTATCTGAGCATTCCTTATGTCATTGTCAGCATTCAGCGCAAGCTTCTGGTACTCCGTAAGCCCCCTGTCCATGACCTCGCTATATCGCTCGCGTTCGTCCCCGGTCAGACAGCCTAACGGATCATTGAGTCTTTCAAAAGGATTCTCAGGTCTCCAGTCTCTCATTTTGCGGATAAGCTCGAGATCTTTCTGCTCCAGGCTGTTCTCGGTAATGCCGTGTTCCTTAGCATAATTACTCACATTCTCCCTGATACTTTTTACTCTATCCTGTCTCTCTGTAAGATCGCTCTCTGCGTCGGCTCTCTGTTCTCTGATCTCGTCTAAGTTTTTATCCTTACTTTGTTCTTTATCAAAGGCATCCATTACCAGCTTCATTGCTTGTTTTCTTGCGGATCTGATCTTGCCAGCCGGAGCTTGTGGGATATTCAGATCACCCGCAAATATAAGACTGTCATTATTATCAGCAGTACGTCCTTTGACCGTTGCTGTCTTCTGCAACGAAGCCGAACCATTATGAATCCTTTCTATTTCGAACATGAGAACCTCCTTGTCGTTGTCAATATCCCATTTCATATATCGGCATTATTCAGAGATTTCTCAAGTAATTTCTAAATGCGATTTAAGGTTATCTATTTTATTGAAAACCGCTTTAATCCTCTGTCTCGACTTCCTTTATTATTGCATCCACTATCTCAGCCTCGGACATCTCCTGCGGATAAAACATATCTCCGTCCTCAC
>JAFUWM010000237.1 GCA_017483425.1 Lachnospiraceae bacterium
GATTCAGACGGGAAGTTTCCGTCCGATATCAGGATACGGTCGCTGTGTCCCATCTCGCACAGCACCTTCAAAAGTATCGGCGGTAATATCTGTGGTACATTTTTTAACATTTTGATTTTCCCCTTTTATTCCCCTGCATTTTTTCATTCACGATTTTGTCTCCTCCAGAGCCTGATCCACCTCTTCCTGCTGTTTGATCAGTGAATCAGTAAACCCAGTTTTTCTATATAGCTTTTGTAAAGCTTAAGCATCCGGTCATTGTCAGCTTTTATCGTTTCTATCTCGACCTCCGCCGCTGCTTTTTCAAGCCTCTCCGCCATGTCTGACAGCTCGTTTGCGCCTATGGTGCGTGCCGAGCTTTTGAGTCCGTGGACGGCAATGCGGTAATCCTCCCATTTTTCTCCGTCATAGAATCTTTCTATATCGTCAGCCCTTTCCTGTATGGTCTCATAAAAGACTTCCAGTATCTCCTTATAGGCTTCTTCGTCACCGCAGTTGTCTATTCCTGCCGCTGTATCGAGCCCGTCTATTTTCACAGTTTTTTGCGGGTTCTGATCTGCGCCTTTATCCGCGTTTCCATCTGCACTCTCAATTAGCTCGTCCGGCAGGTATCTGATCAGCATCCGCTCAAGCTTTTCATGATCTATCGGCTTTGACAGATAGTCTTGAAAGCCCGCTTCAAGATAAGATTCGCGCGCGCCGGATACCGCATTAGCGGTCAGAGCTATACATACCGACCTCTCACGCCCCGGTATCTCCTTAAGTCTCTTCAGCGTTTCTATACCGTCCATCTCCGGCATCATATGGTCGATAAAATACAGATCATAATCTTTAGCGCCTGCCATCTCCAGAGCCTCTTTTCCCGAAGCCGCCGCATAGACCTGAATCCTCGTTCTCTTTAAAAGATGGAAAAATACCGTTATATTCATCTCATTGTCATCAACCACGAGCACCTTTGCATGCGGGGCATGAAATAGCTCCTTTTTATCCTTTGAGTCATGGTGGCCATGGAAAATAAGCGTGCCCTCACCAAAGGGAATATTAGACACAACGCCTTGTCTGACACCAAACGAAAACTCGCTTCCGACACCGTATTTACTCTTTACCTCGATATCGCTTCCCATAAGCCTTAAGAGCTGTCTCGTGATATTCATGCCAAGTCCCGTACCCTCAATATTGCGGTGCTCCTTCTCCTCTATCCTTGCAAACGGGACGAAAAGCTTCTCCAATGCCTCCGGCTTCATACCTATACCGGTATCCTTTACAGTAAATCTCAACAGGATATCACCGTTTTCAAGCCAGTCGTAAGTCACAGAAACCTTTACGCTTCCTTCACTGGTGTATTTGACAGCATTTGTTATTATGTTCAAGGCGCACTGCTTTATACGCACTTCATCGCCATACAGCACATTGGGGACAGATCTGTCTATGTCTATCGTAAGCTTAAGCCCCTTATTCTCCGCACGGGTATAGACCATATTATAAAGGTCATTTATTAATGAATTCAGCTCGTACTGCGCGGGTATGATCTCCATCTTTCCTGCTTCGACTTTTGAAAAATCAAGGATATCATTTATCAAGGAGAGCAGCGTACCGCCTGAGACGCGGATGTTCTCGGCATAATCAAGTATATTTTCCTCAGTGCTTTCACGCAGTATCATCTCATCCATGCCGAGGACGGAATTAATAGGCGTGCGGATCTCATGCGACATATGCGCAAGGAATGAAGACTTGGCTTCATTTGCCGCATCCGCGCGCTCTTTCTCATGAGCAAGCTTCTCTATCAGTATAGAATCAGGACTCTCCACCGTATAGTAAAGAGCCACGTTTATAAGCGTGATACCTACTGCTGTCATCAGAAGCTGGTGAACCATTGCCTGCGCTACCACAAGTGAAACGAGGCTTCCGAGCGCAAGGGCTATGCCTCTTCTCTCCTTAGGCTCCATTTCTTTCCGGTAGCGGATGAGCAGAACTACACTCAATACAAAATAAACGAAAGCGCAGATATAAGCTACGGTATCCGCGGGGCCTGTGGAATAATCACTGAAATCTGACTCTACATAGTACATCGGGAGAACCGCTATCGCGATAAAGGCAACTATGACGGGAAGGGTCTCTCTTAAGGTTATCCTGTGCTCATGTATCTTAAACGCCAGACTCTTTACATAGAGATAAACCAGCCAGAGGAATATCGGAAAAGTGCCTATATAGATAATATGAAGTCCGTGATTGAGCCATTCGGGAATGGTGTCGCGATGATTGACGGTATAGATCGTTACGGCATCCAGCGCAACGTTGATGATCGAAACCCACAGCATATATGTGAAAAGCTCATGCGCATAGGTCTTTTCACGATCTACAGCAAAATATGTCCATGCTATATAGATCAGCACCAAAAGACATGCAAACTCTTCCCGTATTGTAACTATATATTGCATAAACGGCATGGTTTACGGTTCCTCTCACGTTGCCCGACAGATATCAGTATTATAC
>JAFUWM010000238.1 GCA_017483425.1 Lachnospiraceae bacterium
GGTTCCCGCTTTGCCTGGCGCGGCTCCGGTCATATAGATGGTATCTCCGCGAAAAAACCGGAACACCCCTTTCAGACCATTGTGGAAAACAACGAAGTAAACGCTGGCGGCCAATGTGCCGACGAGAAGGGATAACCATACAGCATTACGGGGCGCAAGCACGGGCATAATGACCAGCGCAAGAATCTGAAAAACCGTTTGAATGATACCGGCTCTCATCGCGGTTTTCTCTTCTCCAATGGAGGAATAATAACGTTGTTGTATCTGTGAAAACAGGGAAAACAGGAACGCGACCATGGAAATCCGAACCGCATCCGGAAGTGTTCTTAACATATAGGCATTATCTTCCACAAATAGTCGGATAAAACAGTTGGGAAACAGAATCAGTATTACAAAAACCGGAAGCAAGACCAAATATCCGAATACAATCGCGGAGCGTCGGACCATATGCGCGCCACATCGATTTCTCTCCCCGGTGTAGGCGGCGGCGATCGGCATTACCGTTTCCGAGGTGCCGACGATAAGAATAAGTATGATCAGCTCCAGATTCTCTATCACTGCCGCATCTCCCAATCCACCGGTACCACCTTGAGAGACAAGAATAAAGTTCTGAATCAATTTTTGTATCACGATCGCTCCGTACAGAATACCTTGCGAAGCTCCCGGCCGGATCAGTTGTAAAATGGAAGGATCCGTCGGCTCTGCTGGTGAAAAATCAAAACGCGCAAGAGATTTATTCTTCCGGAAATGCATCTGAAATATGATGCAGCCGCAGAACATGCCAAATACTGTTCCAAAGGCGGCGACCCAAATGCCCCATCCAAGGACAGGCAGTCCAATGATATCAACGATGATATTAACGATGCAGGCTGTGCCGGCGCCTGCCATTGCCAGTTTCGGATCCTGATCATCGGTCAGGATAAAAGTGCCCGCGATATTCCACACATAGAAAACACCGCCGATCATCAATACCATCATATATTCACGAACAAAGGAAATGTTCTCAGGCGTCGCCCGGAGAAAGAGCATAACTGGCTCCCTGAAACAAAGAACCACAGCTGAAAGGACAACAGAAAGGATGCTCATCAAAAGAAAGCCCTTCGTAAAGATCCTTCCGGATGCCTCACCTTCTCCCAATCCGGTTTCCTTTGCAACAGAAACACCTATGCCGATGCCAAACAGGGCAGCAATAATATTGTAAACATAATAAAAAAGCGATGCTATCCCCATCGCAGAAAGGGCTTCTTCCCCCAGACTCCGGGAAATGCAAAGTGAGTCCACAAGAGGCGCAATCTGTCCAAAACCAACTGAGAGCAAAACAGGACCGAGATAGCGGAAAAAACTCTTTTTTAGGAGATATTTTTCATAGGCCGGTTTTATGATCGCGTGATCCTCTCTGCTCAATTTCATAGACTGATTCCTTCTAACAGTGCCAGGATCACCCGGTTATGCAGGGAAACCTTCAGCAACTCATCCGGAACGGGAGGTTCTCCCTGTTCCCCATTTCTGTAATAGGCAATGATCTCCGAGATCAGCACCTCTATGTCCTTTTCCATGACTGCTCTTATCCCCGGGGTGACCTCCTGCTCGTTTTCAGGAAAATGGAAAATAGACGCGTTCGACTGGAACAGTTCCGGATAGTGTTCCTCGATATATATCAACGCTTCAAATTCCTTTGATACGACATTGGGATCATCGTGAACCATGTTGATGAGGCCAGTCTCTGTTTCCAAATCAACGGTTTTCTGAAGGCAATCAGTCCTCCCCGCATTGTCGACCCATCCTGAATAATAACTTCTCAGATTAAGAACGATCGGAACAATTCCAGATGACAAAATACTCTGATCCTTGGCTACATAGAAATCCTTTACATACCCCTTTCGGAGTGGCTTATAGGGTTTCTTTCGGAATCCTTCGTGAAAATCGCGGTCCAGCAGGCAGTCTAACACGACTCCTGTCTCGTGATATCCGAAAATGAGATCCAGCCATCCCGAAGGCGCACTGCTTCCCATCACACGGCAATTGATCTCGATCAGGACAGGACCGTTCTCATCGATCATGTATTCTCCGTGAACCGGACCATTCATGATGCCAAGAGCACGAACGGTCTGAAGCGCGTAATCGATCAGTACCTTTTCTTCTTCGTTGGGATACCCAATGGATTCCGATCCCAGATAAATGATATCGCCCGAGTCCGTCTCCTTTTTATAGTACTTGAACATTGAAGTGATGGCGGGAATTCCGTCCCGGCTGATGGTGTTCACGATGTATTCCGTGCCAAATATCCGTTCCTGAATCATCAGCTGCTTCTCCCCATTGAACATGGTGTTTTCTGTGCCGCACTCCTGTTCATATGCGGCTTTAAGCTCATCACTCCTGTGAATCAGGTGTACACCTACGGAACCTGAACCGTGCGCGTGCTTCAGTACAACATTCTCACTTCCGATCTTCTCAAGAAATGCCAGACATTCTTCCCAGGTGGACACTTCCTCTCCCCGGATATACCGCAGCCCGGCCTCCCGCAATCCTTGGTGCATCACGTTTTTCTTTGTCATTCGGTCGATATTGGAATACGGATTGCTGATCAATCCCAGATCATTTGCCAGCCGTGTTCCGATGACGACACCGTCCTCCGATCCCGGAATCACCAACAACGGATCCAGTGCTTTTATTTTATCAAGCGTCACGTTGTAGTCCGGATCCTCACGGATGATCTGAATCGGCCCCTTGATCCTTGCGTATTTATCCTTTCGTTCCTTATCCAATATTGTTTTGACATATCCCTCAGGGAGAAAGGTCTCAAGAATCACAGGCTCGTATCCTCTTTCCCTGATATCATCTATGTAGTAAAATGCACTGGACATCGCTTCAGCTACAACTATTTTCTTCTTCATGTAAAATCTCCTTTTTGCTTTGGGTCGGATTAATACAGATTATATCGCATTTTCAATGTTTTAACGAGTTATTTCGTATAATGGGGCAGCGTAAATAATTACTCATTCATGGGATAAGACTCCTCTATAAAACGCAGTTTTATATCTGACTTACACCGGTCGGATGCTGATACCGTAACCGCCTAAAATACAGGCGTAACGGTATCATGCTCCCAATTCTGTGATGGTTTTTCGCTAATACTATTATAGCAAAAGCGGATGGCTTATACTTTTTTGTTTTTAAAATTTCATGCATTTTTGCTGCTTTCAGGCTGCGAAGCATGAGTTAATGATTTAGACAGGTCATTATTTGGATGCAACATCATGACAAAGGAAAAACTTTGGGAGTAATACCTCTCGTTCTTTGGATAGAATGCTGCTAATATGGTATACTCAAGCTTACCGTGACAACTTCACTTTATGCGATTTTGATCGCGCAGACGGGCTTTTCCAGAGACTTTACGGGCGTACATACGCCACAGGATGTTATCGTAGGATTCAGTGAATCCATCTCTTTAAGCATAGGCTATGCTGAAGTCCATTCAGCATCAGACCCTCTGAATGTTGAAGAGCTGGTGGAATTGGCGGATAAGGCACTTTACGAGGTGAAAAGAAGTGGAAAAGGCGAAGTGCAGGGACTATGATATTGCAAAGTGGATGACAGGGATGAGCGAGGAACATGCCAGAGCTTATAAGGTTTGAAAATGTAGGGAAAATATACAAGACAGGGGCTATAGTGTACGAGGCGCTGCATGATGTCAACCTCACGATAGATGAGGGTGAGCTTGTAGTGATACTGGGTCCCTCCGGAGCCGGAAAGAGTACGTTATTAAACCTCGTGGGAGGACTTGACGGAGCCACAAGCGGCAGGATATTTTTTGGCGATGAGGAGATAACGGCTTTTGACGACAAAAGGCTCGGCAGATTTCGCGCTGTTGATGTCGGCATCATTTTTCAGTTCTATAATCTTGTTCCCACTCTGACCGCACTTGAAAACGTATCACTGATGCAGGATCTGGGACTTGACACAATGGACCCAATGGAGGCTCTCGATCTGGTGGGACTTGCCGACAGAAGTGACAATTTTCCTTCACAGTTATCCGGGGGACAGCAGCAAAGGATATCGATAGCAAGGGCTATAGCAAAGAAGCCGAGGCTTTTGCTCTGCGACGAGCCTACAGGTGCGCTTGACACAAACACGGGACGGGAGGTGCTGAAGCTTTTACAGGATCAGAGCCGCATACGGAGACAGACCGTAGTCATGGTCACGCATAATGCCATGTTTGCCGAGATAGCGGACAAGGTAGTCATGGTAAAAAACGGAACAGTAGAGGAAGTAAGGATAAATAAAGAGCCCAAGGATGCTGACGAGCTGGAGTGGTGACAGAGCGTGACTAAGATACTCAGAAGAAAAATGCTAAGAGATCTCAGGGATAACGTTTTTCAGTTCCTTGCGATATTTATCATGTGCTTTTTTGCTATGTTCATAATGGAGAGCTTTGATTCCGATACGGAGGGGTATGGAAGATATCTTGACGAATACTATAAGGAGACTGATTTTGAAGACCTGGTGATGAATTCGGAGGGCTTTACCGCGGAGGATCTTATAGATGTGAGGACGGCGGAAGGTATAAAGACTGCAGAGCGCAGGGCGACCATTAACGGGAAGGTAAAGCTTGATTCGGAAAAAAAGATCGAATTAAATTTCATCGAAGAAAATAATGTGTCACGGATGCTTCTCGCATCGGGAGAACCTTTTGAGAGCGGAATGAGCGGGATCTGGATTGACACTGACTTCGCCAAAAGACAGGGACTTGAGGTTGGGGATACCCTGTCTCTTGTCTGTGAAAATGTGGAGTTTTCAGAAGTTATCAAGGGGATAATGGACAACCCTGACCATACATATTTCATGATAGATGACACCTACACCGAGCCGGACAGGGGGGACTACGGATATGCTTTTCTTGATGCCGGGGAATATCCCGGGAAAGAGTTGGTTTTCGGAAGTATATACGTGAAGCTTGAAGGTTTGGAAAACCAGCTTTTTCTGTCAAAGGAAGACGAGAAACTGATAGAAAGAGCCCGTATCATGCTTATGGGGCTTGTTTCAAAGAATTCTCTTTCTGTTGTTTCCAAGCAAAAAGAGGCAGGGTTTAATTCCATCGATTCGGATCTGGAATCCAACAGAACAATGGAGATGGTATTTCCTGTGCTTTTCATCATAATTGCAGTCCTCGGGATAATGACTACCATGACAAGGCTGGTCATGAAGCAGAGGACGATCATCGGAACGCTGAAGGCGCTGGGCTTCTCACAGATGACAGTAATGCTCCATTATATGTCCTATTCCGTTATCATCTCTCTTGCGGGAGGCGTATCCGGTTCCGTTGCCGGCTGGTTCATGCTTGGAAGGAGCCTTCATCTGATGATGGCGGACTTTTATAATGTTCCGGGAGTAAAAATGCTTGTGTCATACAGGATAGCTGCAGTTATCGGCGGTATGGTGCTGATGGCGGCGATAACCAATTATCTGTCCTGCCGCTCGCTGCTTGTGCAGAGGGCATCGGAGATACTGCGCCCGGCTCCGCCCACCGCAACGGGAGCAGGATTTTTAGAAAAAACTCCCTTGTGGAAGCATTTGAGCTTTGCATCCAAATGGAATATAAGGGATATAAACCGCAACAGGCTGCGCACGCTCGCAAGCATACTTGGAATAACGCTGACTGCGGCATTGATGTTCACTTCCTTCGGGGCGAACGAGCTTATCCACAAAGCCGAGGACTGGGGATTTGATGAGCTGACTCCCGCGAGATATACCATCAGTTTTTTTCCGGGGACAGATTACGGGACGGTATATGATTACGCGAGAGAATACAGCGGACAGATGGCAGACAGCAGAGAAGCGGAACTGTACGGCGATGAGAAGTCAAAGATACTTGGGGTGACGGTAGTCGATGATGGCAACCTGTATCGCTTTCAGGATGAAAATGGCGATTATGTCAGTCTGCCATATCATGGCATTGCGATAAGCAGTAAGGCATCGGAGGATCTCGGAGCAGGCATTGGTGATTTCGTAAGCTTCAGGTATACTGAAAAGCCGGAGATATCAAGAGGCAGGATAGAGCTTGTATATAAGTCGCCGGATACACAGGGCATAGCCATGAGAAGATCATTCTATGAAGGCCTCGGACTTGATTTTGAACCCGGAACCGTATATACAGATATGACAGTACCTTCTTACCTTGAAACAGACAGGGAAGAGATCTCAGCCGTTACATCAAAGGAGGCTCTCATACGGTCAATGAAAAAAAAGAACAGCGGTACAGACGAGGAGGTTACCTATACCATGACTATAGCTGTTATAATAGGCATCGTAGTAATGTATAATCTCGGAATACTTTCTTTTGTTGAGAAGGTGCGTGAAATGGCGACGCTTAAGGTTCTGGGCTTTGAGACCAAAAGGATAAGGTGGATACTGCAGCAGCAAAATATCATGATCACCGGCATCGGAACACTGCTTGGACTGTTTTTCGGACTTAAGCTTTTGATAGAAATGATGTCAACGCTTTCTCCGGATTCGGATTATATATACAAAGTAAGTCCTGTGCCGTATATACTTGCGTTTGTTCTCTCATTTGTTTTATCCCTTGCCGTGAACGGGATACTGTCTTCAAAGGTGAAGGATATAAACATGGTTGAGGCACTGAAGGGAGTTGAATAAATGAAGAGAAACATCATACGTGTCTTTATAGCGGCGCTTGTCCTCGCAGCCCTGGGGGCGGGACTATGGTACTATTTATCGCCGGATGAGGTGCAGGTCATAACGGCAAAGAGGGGAAGCGTGTCGCCTGTACTGCAGGGAACGGGAAAAATAGAAGGAGACAGAAAGGTTACCGTGTATTCAGATGTCAGCGGAATGATCAGCGGGAGATACGTAGAGACGGGAGACAGGATAACAAAGGGGATGATCCTTCTGGATTATGCAGGCGAGAGCCAGCAGGATCAGGTGGAGTATGCGGAAAATGACGTGGAGTTTGCGGAAAAGATCCTTGGCTCTGCCTCTGATAGCAGGGCAGCTTATCAGAGCAAGGTAAAGGATGCTGAAGCAAGGATAGAAAACTGCAAACAGGTATATGCCCTTCTTGAAGTCAGGATGCTCGCCTTGAAATCAGACAATTATGAAAGTGATTATGCTCTGCAGCAGCAGAAAAAGGTTTATGAAAGCGATATAACAAAGCTTGAAGAGGAGGTATCCGAAAAGCAGTCGGACATTGCAAAGGTTGAGGCGGATATAAAGGCAATGGAGCTTAAGGAGGAGCATGAGACGGATAAAATTGATGAACTCCGGGACAGATCGAAGGATTATCAGGATGATATTAAAGATATCAACGAGAAGATATCCAGACTGAAAAGAGATGAGATCTGTCTTCCGTCGGAGGGCATGGATCCTGAGACATATGATAAATACATAGTGCTGGAGAATAATCTCGACACTGTCATGAGGCTTTGGACAGAAGCAAAAAACGACAAGGATACTGCGCAGGCCATGGTTACGGCATACAAGGAAATATATGCGGATGAACAGGAGGTCGAAAAAGACAGGATAACGCTTGATCATGCCGAAAGAGAGCTTGAAAGGGCAAAAGCGGGAACCCTTGCTCCGTCTGACGGTATAATAACTGCCTGCCTGGTGGACGTCGGAGCGTATGTCGAAAAGGGCGCCCCGGTTATTGAGATGCAGACTGCAAACGGATACAAGGTAAACATGCTGGTATCAAAGTATGATATCGCATACGTCCATGAGGGGCAGGAGGCTGATGTAAGGATCGGCGCAAACGGGTACAAGGGCAGGGTGATACGCATAAACCAGACGGCGGAGAACGATGCCTCCGGTAAAGCAAAGGCCGGAGTAGAGATAGAAATAGACACCGATGACGACCTTATAGTGGGGCTTGATGCGGATGTGGCACTGACGCTTGACTCAGCGATGGATGTTCTTACTGTTCCTAATGACTGCATATATACCGATGACGATGGCTCGTTCCTGTATGTTATAATGAGCGGTGAAGTGGTAAAGCAATATGTCACGACCGGGATCAGGGACAATGCGAATACAGAGGTTTCAGGAATAGACGAGAGTATTCATATAGTCAGTGATCCGGATGCGGGAGATTACCTTGACGAAGAGATTGAAGAAGTAATGGAGACTGGAATATAAACTGATGAGAGCAGGCAGAGAAAGAAAGGCCGGATATCTTGGGAGGGCAAAGGTCAGGGCTCTGCTTTTAGTGTCAATAGTCGAGGCTTTGCAGGGAATAATAATGACTGCGACTGATAAGCTGATCATCGGAAACATCATTGGAGCCGATGGAGTATCGGGCACAATGCTGATATATCCGGTCTTTACTCTTGGTCAGGCCTTTGAGATCATGATCGGCAGCGGGGCATCAGTATTATATATACGCGCCGTAGGGGATTATGATGATGAAAAAAGACGAAGAGTGATGGGAATGTCCTCGGTCATAGCCCTTGCTTTCGGCCTGTTTATGTGTATTTCTTCCCTTGTCTGCGGGAATCTTTTCTTTGATGCTATGGGAGCGGAAGGGATAATAAGGACTTATGGTGAGGAGTATTTTTACTTCTACAGATTCACCTTTCTTATCACACCGCTTCTTTCTTTTCTGTCGGAAATCGTCTATATAGACGGCGACGGCTTCAGAGCCCTCATGTCAGGGATAGGGATGCTTATCGGAAATGCGGTTCTTTCGCTGATCCTAACGTTGAAGATCGGGATCATCGGAGCGTCTCTTGGCAGCGCCATAGGAACGGTGCTTGCACTGGCTGTCGTGCTTTCACATTTCCTTGTGAAGAAATACAGGATCAGACCCGTATTTCAGTTTAACGCTGATGACCTCAGGGAGATGTTTATAGTAGGCGGGGCAGATTCGTTTAACTGTGTTTTTGATTTTATTTATTCATTTTTTCTGAACATATTCATCATACGCATGTTTGGAGAGAAATATCTCGCGGTTCTCGCGGTTACCTCTATCGTATACGAAATGATGGAAATAGGCGGCGGCGTCAATGATGCCATGAAAACCATGCTGCTGTCATACCGGGGAGACAGGAATACCCGGGCTATGAGAAGTCTTACGATGTACGGTTTTAAGGTAACGCTTATTATGGGGACGGTATTCATTGCTGTCATATGGACCGCCGCTCCTCTTTTTCCCATTGCCTATGGCATGGAACCCGGAGAACTGGCGACTCTTACGGCATGGGCCTGCAGACTTACCGCACTCTCGGCTGTTGCCTGTGTGTTTAACGGTGTATTTTTAGAATATTACTTAAATATTGGAAAATATAAGCTGCAGATATTCGGGAATCTCCTGGATACACTTGTAGTCAGACTGATCCTGAATGTATTATGCGCGTGTGCTTTCGGGGCAGTCGGTATATGGATAGGGGAGAGCATCTGTACGTATGTAAGTGTAGCTTTAATGATGGCGTTTATATACCTTCATTACGGACGGGACAGCTTTCCGTTTCTCTTAAAGGAAAGCGGAAAGAACACTCTTAATCTCAGTTTTTGCGCTGTGCCTGAAGAGATCGTCACGGCGCGGGACAGACTGGAAGAGTTCTTAAATGAGATGAGGATACCGGGAAGAGCCAGGAATCTGGCAATGCTGTTTCTTGAGGATATAAGTGTGCTCATACGGGAAGGCAATGCTTCGGACAAAACCGTAAATGTAGATGCTTACTTTATCTGTGGCAGGGAGTCGATGAATGTGGTGATATGGAGCGATGGAGAGGTTATGGATCTGACTGATGAAGCCAGAGGATCCGAGGGGCTTGAAGGGTATCTCGTTTCGTCCCTTATGAGGGGCTTCGATGAGAGCAAATATCAGAGCACGGCGGGGTACAACAGGGCGAGCTTTGTGATACCGTACAGAGGTTCATATGATAAAGCATAGGATAAAATTTCCGCTCTGCAGAAAGCGGCGAAGGAAGCTCCTGAGGATCCTGGAAAAAGCCTGTCCGGGCAAAGCGGGTCTTGCTTCTTTGGGGATATTCGCAGCCTTTGGAGCTCTTATGTATTTTAAGAGCAGGCTTATTCCTAAATATGCTGATGACTATCCGTATTCTTTTATCTGGGAGGGAGAGCATAACGGCAATCTCGCTTTCGGAGAAAAGGATTACAAAAGAGTCAAGAGCCTAAGCGATCTTGCAAGGTCGCAATGGTCTCACTATCTGACATGGGACGGCAGGACGATAGCAGAGTCGCTTGTCCAGTTATTTCTCATCAGCGATGACAAGAAATACTTTGATCTTGCAAATACCACAGTAATGATGGCACAGCTTCTGGTGTGCGCATCAATGGGCGAGGGAAGGCTTGTCGGACCGTGGAGCATTACTCCCGCTAAGGCTTTGCTTTTAAGCGCAGGATTCTTTTTTTGTGCACCACATCTCATAGCAACCTGTTTTTGGCTTACGGGCTCCATGAATTATCTTTGGATGGGGCTTTTACAGTCCCTTTTTGTCCTGCCGTATTCATTGAACTATCATGACAGCGGGATAAAAGTGCCTTCGGGACTTATATTTCTGCAGGGGCTTCTTGCAGGCTGGTCTACAGAGACCGGAGCCGGAGCGGCCTTAATGGCTTCCGTTATGGCGATACTTAACGCAAGGAGCAGAGGCAGGGTACCCGGCTGGATGGTGTGGGGAATGGCGGGAGCCATTACGGGGCTCATGCTCCTGCTTCTTGCGCCGGGAAACAGAGAGAAGCTCAGGATAGAGAAGGAGGAGAGCGATACGCTTCCGGGCTCATTGGATGAGATGCTTCCGGGATATGTACCCGCTGACTATATGTATACGCCGCTCATGTTCAAGCTGTGGTTCAGGGACGGATTCATGGCAACGATCATAAGGGAGCTTCCTCTGCAGATCCCTGTCCTTATCTGGTTTATGCGCGGAGGTATGGCAAGACCCGCTGAAGCAAGGTATGTGCTGGCTCTTGAAGCCATAACCTTATGCATACCTTCAGTGATGATGCTGTCACCGGAGTATCCGAGAAGAGCCACATATCCCTCGATCATATATCTTTTGCCGGCGGCCTCCATCGCACTGAAGCATATCGGTATACCCGATATACAGAGACTGAGACCGGCGCTTAAGCTTGCTGCAAACTCAGGAATAACAGCGCTTGGCATAAGGTTTGTTTCAAGTCTCATTATGGATGCCGATCTTTCAAGTCAGATGGATAAGCAGGTGAGATATATCAGAGCAAACAGGGACAGGGAGCATGATACCGTTCGAGGCGTATTTTGCCGAGGTACGGTATCAGCATCCGACTGGACTGAGTCAGATAATAAACTTGCGTTATCAGAGGAGGAAATCTGCCTGGAGGATGTAGCACTGCCGCCTCTGTATGAGAAACTGGCAGGTGACAGATCGATCACGGATGATGTTCTGATGGGAGTATGCCTTGATAATCCGGATGACCCGTATAACATGGCAGCTGCGGCATACTACGGAGTTCCCAAAATATATTGCGGCAGTAATGCAAACCATAAATATAACCGTCGGGATATAAATTCCATTATCTTTGGCGTGATAAATCCGGTGAGGAGCCTGATATCAAAAATCGCAGGTATGCTTTCTGATATTCGTAGGGCTCCTTATATGCCGGGATTCCTGAACAGGAGATAAAAAATGATCGGATTCTTGAAGAAAGTACATGATTTTGCTGTAAATACGCCGGATTCACCAGCTGTCGTTGACATGAACGGAGAGCGTACGGTGACATATCGTGAGCTTGATAAGCTGTCAGGGCAGATCGCGGCATACCTTAAATATTCAGGGCTTAGATCTGAGGATATAGTGCTGATAAGCTGTCCGAGAGGAGCGGAGTATATAGCTGCGCGTATCGGAGTCATGAAAGCAGGAGCCGCATGGGTATGTGTAGAGGAGATGATGGGACGCGAGAGGATAGATTATATAAGAAAGGACAGCAAGGCGGTCATCGAGCTTGATAAGGCGCGCATTACGGAGGCATTAAGCTTTGAACCCATGCCGTTTGAGGAGTGGGCGGATCCCTCTCCGCATCATCTGGCTTTTATCATATATACCTCCGGCAGCACGGGTAATCCCAAAGGCGCAGCCCATGAGTACGGAGTATATGATCTTCTGGCAGAGGGAACAAGGCCGATGGCTGAGGACTATCTTCCTGTGAGGTTTGCCAACATAATACCCGAAACCTATGTGGGCGGCATTTACATTACAACAGGAGCCTTTCAGCTGGGCGCTGTTATTCATGAGCTCCCGCTGTCACTGGTGAAAGATCCGGTGAGACTTCTGGAATATTTTGAAATACATGATATCAATGTAACGTTCATGCCTCCCACGCTGGCAAAGCTTTTGACAGGAACGGGAAGGCTGAAGCTTGATGCGCTTCATGTGGGTGGTGAAATAGTATCGGATATTTATTCGGATGATTTTGAGATAAAAAACATTTACGGTCCGACGGAATTCGGCTTTCCGGCCTGCATATTCAAGCTTGATAAGGCTTATGCCAATACCCCCATAGGATGGCCTCTGCCCGGTGTGAAAGCAGTGCTGACAGATGAAGATGGGAATATCAATGAGAAAGAGGGGCTGTTTTGTGTGAAGCTGCCATGGTTTCGTGGATATACAGATAACACTGGCAGTGACGATCATATCCTGATAGGAGAAGAAAGCTATTACAAGACCTCGGATGTGGCGCGTCTCGACAGCAATGGCTATACAATACTCGGAAGAGACGACGATATGATCAAGCTGAATGGTAACCGTATCGATCCGGCCGAGGTAGAGACTGCCATACGACGGGTGACAGGGTGTGATTTCGCAGCCGTATATACGGCAAGCCGGGGAGGGATTTCTTTTCTCTGTGCCTGTATTCCTGAGGAGTGGGTGGCCTTCGCATATGATCTCAGAGAGAAACTAAAAGAATACGTGCCGGAATACATGATCCCTTCGTGCTATACGGGAGCTGATAAGCTGCCGCTGAATGAAAACGGAAAGGTGAACCGGAGGGTCTTAAGAGAGCCGGATGCCAAAGAGATTTTCGCAATATACGCGCCTCCGGGGAATGAAACGGAAGAAAGACTCCTTAGTGTGTTTGCAGAGGTTCTCGGGATAAAAGAAAGAATCGGAGCAGATGATAATTTCTTTCTTCTCGGAGGGAATTCCCTGAAGGCAATGGAGGTCATACTGCGCGCCCGGATACCGGCTCTTTCCGTAAGGACGATATACAGAGAACAGACTGTAAGAAAGATCGCCCTCAGCATTATGAATGATCACAATGAGGACGGACTGCCGTATTCACTATCTGAGGAGCTTCCGCTTACGGACGAACAGGTATATTTTGCAAGTCAGCAGATAAAGATGCCTGAAAGAACCATATATAATCTCCCGCTGATCATAAGTTTTCTTCCTGATACAGATGAAAAAAGGCTTAAGGAGGCGGCAGAGGAGGCATTCAGGGCACACCCGGCTCTTTTCACCGGGATCAGTTATAAGGATGGCGAGTGGAGGCAGCGCTTCCTGCCGGTTCATGATGTCCTTAAGGATATAAGCATCCTGACGGAGACGGAACTTGATGATATGACGGAGCGTTTTGTGACGCCGCCTGTATTTGACGGGCGAATGCTTTTTAAGGCGGAGCTTGTAAGGACCGGGAAGAGGCTCGTGCTGCTTATGGATGTCAGTCATATCATATGCGACGGCATTTCACTCAGGATATTGGCAGAGGACATACTTAAGGCGTACGGAGGTCACAGGATAGAAAGAGATATGTATCCTGAGCTGCTGAAGGAAGCCATACTATACAGAGACAGTATTAAATACAAGGATGATCTGAGATTTTTTGAGGGCAGATACAATGAGAAATATGCCTGTCTTCCAATCTTTGACAGCAGCAGAATGTCCGATGACGAAGGAGCTTTCGTACAGTCCGGCGTGGGTGACGGAGCGGGATACGGCAGCTTATGGAGGGATTTTTCCTTCGATATGGATGCCGTCCTGGAGGCGGCGAAAAGGCTTTATGTATCAGTAAGCACCTTGTATATGATAGCAGCAGCCCGAACCCTTGCGGATTATAACGGAGAAGATGATGTGATGCTTTCATGGAATTACAGCGGAAGAGAGGATATCAGGTGTCTGGATGCTGTGGGAATGCTGATAAAGGATCTGCCGGTATGCTTTCATTTCGGCGGTGACGTGAAGCTTAATAAGATAGTATCCGATACATCAAAACAGATAGGAGAGGCTGTCATACATGGCGGCATATCGCCCTTCATGAGAAGAGACCGTGAGTTGATGTGCTTCATTTACCAGGGTGCGCTGCTTGCGGACGTGGAGAATGAGATAGTGCTTGATATTGACAGTCCTGACACCAGGGACAGGGCAGCGATAGAGCCTCTTGAGCTTAATGTCTGGGAGGACGAGGCCGGCGCTAAATTCAGCATTTTTTACGATACAGGACTTTACCTGGCTTCAAGCATGGAGAGATTTGCAGATATGTATGCCCTGAACTGCAGTAAGCTGTTGGAATACATCATGAAGCAGGGGGCATGATACGGATGGCTTCATTCAGAGTCGATAAACCATTTAAGGCAGCGGGAGCAGCCCTGGCATGCGGAGGACTTATCTTCCTTATGAACCGTATGGTACCGAAGCTCGCGGACGACTATCCTTTCTCCTTCATATGGGACGGCAAAAACCACGGAAATCTTACCTTCGGAAAAAAGCATTACAGAAGGGTGAGAACCGTAAAAGATCTGGTGCGGTCACAAATGTCACACTACATGACATGGAGCGGGCGGACCATAGGAGAGACCATGAACCAGCTTGTACAGATGAAGGACGATAAGCTTTTATTTGACTGCCTGAATACGGGAGCGTCGATTGCCTGGATAATAATGTGTATAAGAGCGGGAAGAGGAAAGACGGCGCGAAGGAAGCTGTCTGCTTCCACAGTAATGCTGGCTGCGGCAGGCTGGTTTCTATCGACGCCGCACCTTGCCGCGACATCTATGTGGGCTACGGGAACCACAAATTACTCATGGCCGGGGCTTTTCCAGTTTGCTTTTCTTATGCCATATGCAGCCGGGTACAGAAGCAGTTCATACAGTGCCGGGAAGATACGCATGGCTCTCTCCGGAATACTCGCTGGATGGTCAAACGAAGCAGGAGGAGGCACTGCATTAGTGCTTGCCGCTTTATCCACAATAATCTCCGGAAGTAAGGACAAGGATACCGGATGGATGATGGCAGGACTCTTAGGCGTCACGTTAGGGTATATGCCGCTTATGCTCGCTCCGGGTAATTTCAGGAGAATACAGTGGGAAAAAGAATACAGCGATATACTGCCTCAGGACTTTACAGATCCCGGAAGCGTCCCTCCTGAGCATGTATATACCCGTGCAATGTTTTCCCATCATTTCAAAAACGGCTTTCTATCCACCATAAGAACCTGCCTTCCCATGCAGGTGCCTGTATTATTCTATTTTTTACAGAGGGAGACATGTGATCACGAGACCGGCAGATTCATCAATATGCTGGAGGGCGCTGCAATCATGGTTCCCGCGATCCTGATGTTTTCACCGCAGTTTCCTCTCCGTGCGGCATTTCTTTCGGGACCATTGATGGTGACGGCAGCCGTAGCAGCCTTTGAAAATACTGAAAAAAACGTGTCGGGAAAACTGTCTGCTGTAAAGCGGCTGGCATACGGAGCGCTTGGGTGTACCGTCGCTGTTAAATACATTTCAGCTCTTTTTACA
>JAFUWM010000239.1 GCA_017483425.1 Lachnospiraceae bacterium
GGATTTCGTAAGACTGAAGGAAAAAAGCTATATCACGGGCGTCAAATATCTGAAACCTACGGAAGTACTATCCAGCAAGAGAAAAATTGCGCAGATATACAAAAGCACCGGAGCAGGAAACGTGATAAACGTCTTCGGAAGCGGAACCACAAAGATCACGGTAAGATACGGGAAATACAAGCGTAAAGGAACCATAAAGGCAAAACTGCCATACATGGTCTCAAAGGATGTGCAGCTCAGTAAGAACCCCAAGAAGATCCGTATAAAAAACGTACCTGAAGGCTGGACACCTGTATATTCCAGCACGGATTCAAAGGTAGCCACTTGCGACAGCAAGGGCATAGTAACCCCCAAAGGCAACGGCACCTGCACAATCTACACGAGAGTAGGCAACACCTACCTCATCTGTCACGTAACAGTCAGCAACCATAAGTAACCCCCCATGTAGAGACATTTTAGCCTTGAAATACGGGCAAGCTTCTTTTGATTGCCCGTATTTCAATGACTCCAGGGGTTTGGGGGTGTAAGACCCCCAAGAAACGTAAAACGTAAAACAACAAACATCGGAGGAAGAATCATTATGAAAAACAATAACATGATATGAAAAGCATTTATGAACACAGCAATAGGCTTGGCGGCAGGAATCATCGCGATGATCGCCCCTGCAGCTCCCGCACTTGCGGATGATACGGTACCCGTCATAGACATGGGAACCTTCGAGAACAGCTATGAGCCTACAGATTCATGGATAAAGGACGGCTGGGAGTATGAGAAGAAGGATGACTATATAGTCCTTAAGAAATACACAGGGGACGATGCCGTGGTAGAAGTCCCTGGCAAAGTCACCATATCCGGTACAGAGTACAAGGTAAAGATCTGTGATGAGACCTTTGCGGGCAATAACAGGATCACGGAAGTTGACTTCAAGGCGGTAGACGGTCAGAAGGTAACGGTAGAGGGCAACCTTAACGGAGCATTTTCAGGAGACACCCTGCTGAAGACCCTCGATCTGTCCGGCTTTGACCCGACAGGAGTAACGGATTATACGGATATCCTTAAGGTAACGGCAGATACCCAGATAACCCTTAAGGGTGCTTCAGATGCCTTCATAAATGCAGTCGCACCCCTACTTGAAGCCCAGAACCGCTATCTTGGCACAGTAAAGGTAACAGCCAAGGTAACACTCACAGGCAAGACACTTGCGGCAGACCAGTTCACCTTCAAGCTCTATGAGAACAGCATAAACGCAGAGAACCTCATAAAAACCTCAAAGAACACGGCATCCGGCTCCATAGACTTCGGAACCATAAAGATCAGGGATATCACGAAGAAGGTAAAGCTTATCGCCGTGCAGACGGAAGAGGACGGTTATAACAACAAGACCGGCAACCTCACGGTCAATAAGACCATAAACCTTAAGACTGACGGCTCTCTGGAGGTGGCTGCTGACTGACGACTATATCCATAGCGATCAGATAATGACAACTATGGATATAGACAGACAATAACAAACTGATTCGTAAAGCCCCGCCTTACCATTTCCCCAATCCTCTCCAAAACAGGCGGGGCTTTGACTTTATGAAAGGAGACCACAGCATGAGAAAGAAGATAAAGACAGGTATACTGCTGTTCCTTCTGTCCCTGTTATTCACAATACCTGCCTATGCAGGCGAGACGGATGAATGGCTCAACGGCTGGGATTACGAGATCCAGAGTGACGGGACTACGGTATACCTTACCGGATACAGCGGAGATAACGAGGAACTTGATATCTACGGAAAAGCCGTGATAGACGGGAATACTTACAATACAGTCATATATTATGACAGTTCAAAGCATCAGTCACCGTTTACCGGGAATACAAACATTTGGAGTATCTCATTCCATCCCGTGGATGGCAGGAAGGTGAAGAGTTCGCACCAGTACAGCCTGCAGGGCTTCTTCGCAAGCATGCCTAACCTTGAAAGTATAACCTTTGGGGATGGTTTTGACAGTGCAGGGATACAGGACATGCAAAGCATGTGCGTCGGTGATACGGCTCTTAAGGACATAGACTTTGAGAACCTTGATGTCAGCTCCTGCGGAGTGTTCTCATATATCTTTCAGAACTGCAGCTCGTTGGAAAACATGGATATCTATATTCCGTATGCATATGCCTACAGCGGGATGTTCAAGGGATGCTCATCGCTTGAAACCGCAAGAGGTCAGGGAGCCAGGGATGGAGGCAAGTTCACGAGCATCAACTACATGTTTGAGGGCTGCTCCGCTCTGAAAACGGTCGAGCTCGTTGATATCAAGACAGGAGGCGAAAAAGAGTTCAAGCAGGTATTCAAAGGCTGTACCAGCCTCACGGATATAGATCTGTCGATGCTGGATTTCTCATCTGCCACAGACCTCACCGGAATGCTCCAGATGTGTAAAAGCCTTACAGACATAGACCTGTCATCTGTGGATTTTTCCAACGTGACAGATGCATCCTTAATGTTTACCGGTTGTTCCGGTCTTACGTCATTAGATCTCTCAGGGCATAGCTGGATCAGCGGCGGTCCTAAGATGAACCAGATCATTTCAAGCTGTCCCAGCCTGACAGAAATCATAATAGATGAAAACGTCCAGGTATCATCTTCGACATACGCCATAGGAGGTGAGGACAATTATATCAAAACGAAGATAATCGGGCGTATGTCGGACAGCTTCAGACAGAATTTCATGTCCAAGCTGCTGAGCTCCGGGAGATATATAGTTGCTGCAGATGTAAAGGCATCCATACAGCTTACCGGAGATGAAATCTATGACTCGTGGTATTACGGCTTGAAGCTGTCACATCAGAGGGTAGTAAGAGTACAGCAGAATCATGGCTCTGACAGCATAGAGTTTGGCCACGAGGACTATAGCATCTACTTTGGCGAGCCCGGTGAGTACACACTCACCCTGACGCAGGGAAATACAGCCTTTGACCTGAACACAGGCTATGACAAGGTAGTCGCGGTGAACGAGTCGGAAGACGGCGTCTTCAAATGCGAAAATAACCCGCTTACAAAGACTATCAGAGCCACGAGAGACGATGACGGGAATGTAGACATAGAAGAGGTCTGACCAAAATATACAGAATAAAAAACAGGAGCCGGGGGGCAGCAATATCCCCCGGTTCTGTAATTAGAAAGGAAGGAGATATTCATCCTATCAATGGAAAACACAAAAAGAGACATAGAAATACTGGAAATGGTATATAAGGCCTTGGAAGATGACAGGGTAAAGGTTTTCTATCAGCCCCAGTTTGAGCCGAAGAACTGCGACCTTGTGTCAGCCGAAGCGCTATGCCGCATAGAGAATGAATACCACGAGATCATCCTGCCGGGAACCTTCATACCGGTGCTGGAAAAACAGAGGAACCCTGATGTTATAAGGCGCTTCGACTGGTGCGTATTCACAAAGGTCTGCCAATTTCTGTGCAGGCTGAGGAATGAAGGGATGAGACTCATACCCATATCGGTAAACCTGTCGAGAAGACATCTGACATCGGATCCCTCGGAGCATTATCTGTCCACTACCGCCAATATCATGAAGATCCCTCATAAATATCTGGGAGTGGAGATAACGGAGA
>JAFUWM010000240.1 GCA_017483425.1 Lachnospiraceae bacterium
ATCTCGATGATCTCACCGATGAGCCTTTCATCACCGACACGGACAACGTCAAACATGTTCGCGTCACGCATGCCTGTAGCGACGACCAGAGGTCCGGCTACCTTTTTGATTACTCCTGCGCTCATTTACTCTTTGTCACCTCCTAATATATATGCCAGACTAAATCTGACTGATACCGGATCCAAAAATAATATCCGAACCAACTGCCTGCTCCACGGACTTACTGACATTCCTCACGCCGTCTCCTGTATTGCCCGATACTCCGGGAAGAAGGATTATGGCGGGAAGCTTTTCTTCGCTGTAGCGAACGATCTCGTTCTGTATGCCTGCCGCGGTATGCTCTGTGATGTATACCACTGCATAATCATTCTCAGCAAGATTTCTCAGCGTCCTTTGCGCACTCTCGGGATTATCGACCGGATATGTATCAAGTCCGAGTGTGGCAAATCCGTATATGCTGTCTGATTCGCCCATAATAGCTATCTTATACATACATTTCCCTTGCCCTTTCCCTGACGGATTCCTCCGGCAGATCATTTATGAGCCCTGAAAGGACGATGCGAACGGTAGAGATCTCATTTTCCCTGGCAATTATATAAGCCGCCAGAGGACCGATCGTATAAGGATGAGTTATCTCGCTCCTTATATTCCTTATGATTAGATTGTCGCACCATCTCTCAAACGCTGAAGGAGACTTCTTAAGCTCGGAAACTGCATCCGAATACTTCGTTAAAGCGAGGTAATCATAGATCTCGTCCATTCCCTCGCTTGCCGCTTCCGCAAGCTTCTCCGTATCAAGCGTGTCACAGGGGGCAAGAGCGTTCCTGATGAAGTTTTTATCTTTTCCTGTCTTGACCGCACGTATTGCTATCTTGATATCCGCCGAGGCTACCTTTAGTCCGGCATAAAGCTCAAGTACATCCGAGCCGGATTTCTTTGCCGCTTCGCCTATGGCGATAAGAGCCGCTCTGTCTATGATGATATCGGTGAGCTGACCGTCATGGGTATGAAGCAGGGTCTCAAGGGCTTTTTCTGCTACCGGTTTCATTTCGTCCGGCAGAAGAGAGAAATCCCTTGATTTCACAGCCTCTTCCATAATCCTTGGCTCTATGGTGCCTCCGCCTGAGAAAATATCCAGATGCTCATCACTTGTAAGTGCTTCCTTGACCGCAGCCTTCAGATTGTGGTAATCATTTTCTATGAGGAGCACGTCAAATACCGACATGTCATCTACAAGCTCTCCGATGAGATCCCATGTTTTCTTTTTCTCAGCGGAAAGCATTTTTTCCACTCTCTCAGACTCGGTAGCATACTCATCCGGCATATGCCAGCCCTTATCCTGCAGCAGTCTCATCGCCTCGTCTATGGATCTGGCTCCGAGAAGCTGATCTATAAAGGTCTGGTTCAAAAGCGTCAGCTCTCTCGAACGTATACGTGCGACCGCGTAATAGTATTGATTATCGGTCATTTACGCCTCCGCCTTGTCAAACAGTACCTTAGAAACCTTGTCTGTGAGCTTTTCACGCTCGGCATCGATAAGAGCCCTGAACGTGCAGTTCTGCTCTATGCCTCCGTAGGAAAGGATAAAACCTCCCGCGGCATCTATCGTATCATCCGATACCTTAAGCTTACCGCCTTTCAGCTTGCTGTTAAGGTCTGCTTCAAAGGAAGATGGGAGCCTCTTTTTGTCAGCGGCTGAAAAGATTATGGTTCCTTCCTCGGGGAGGGCATTTTTTACTGCTATCTTTGTGATAGTATCAACATACTGAGCGTCCGGCAGCGAGATAAGCTCCTGAAGGGCTTCGTCAAAGACCCCGGCTATGATATCCTGCTTCTCGGAGAGGATAGCCTTGCGCTTCAGGAGGGCAGCTGCGGACTCGGCGCGGGATATGGTGTCCTCAGCGCCTTTTTTGCCGCGCTCTTCTATGGCGAGGCATTCGTCCTTTACGGAATCCTCGGCTTCCTTTTTGATAGCCTCGGCCTGTGACTTTGCCTCATCGAGCCTCTTAGCTACTGCTTCATCGGACTCAGCCTTGATACTTCCTAGTATCTTGTCTAATCCTGCCATCTAAGCTCCTCCGTTTATCAGCCTATGCCGTTGATAGCAAGGATAGAAACAAGAAGAGCGAGGATCGCGTATGTCTCTACCATTGCGGGGAAGATCATTGACTTACCGAACTGATCGGGTCTCTTTGCTACGAGGCCGATAGATGCTACTGAAGCCTTTGACTGCTGAATAGCGGATATAAGTCCTACGAAAGCCATCGGAAGGCAGGCGAAGAGATACATAAGACCTGTTCCTACGCTCATGCTCGTATCTGCGTTGCCTCCGAGCAGACCGATATTTGAAAGTGCGATGAAAGCGATCAGCAGACCGTAGATTCCCTGTGTACCCGGCAGAAGCTGAAGGATCAGAGCCCTCGAGAACTGAGAAGGATCCTCAGTTACAAGTCCTGCCGCAGCCTGTCCTGCACGTCCTACACCGATCGCAGAACCAATGCCTGCGAAGAGTGCTGCTGATGCTGCTCCCAAAAGTGCGAATGCGATACCCATTTAATTATCCTCCTTAATTATATGAAGTGTTTTTTATTTTCAGATCAGAGATCATTTCTGATCCTGGATCTTTATGTATTTTGTATTAGTGGCAAAGGGAGTAAATTTACGTCCTCCGCCGTTATAAAACTTACCAAAGAATTCGACATACTGAAGCCTGTTGGCATGGACATATGCGCCAAGCGCGTTTATTGCCAGATTGAGCACATGACCCACAAGGAATATCAGTATGAAGAAGATCACGCCTACGACAGGCGTTCCGGCTACCATGGAGCCCATCTGGTTAAAGACGGACGAGATTACGGATGTAGCAAGACCCAGAGCCAGAAGTCTGGAGTAGGAGAGCAGATCTGAGAGATAGCCTGTTACATTGTAAAGCCCGTAGAGTCCTTTAAGTGTGCGCTTGAACCAGTTTTTTGATTCACGCCCGTCCATAAGGATTATGCCTATGGCTCCGATCACCGCCATGACCTTTCCTATATTTCCGGCAACGGGCGATATCTTACTGAGTGAGAACATGCCCGTCACCATATCTGTAGTGAGGCCGAAAAGTAAAAGGCCTGCTACGAGAAGCATCCAGAGCACGGAATCAGAAACAGCATCCACGTACCTTTTTTGCTTCAGTGCGGTGTAAAGGTTGATGAAAAGTCCGGCAAAAAGATGTATGATGCCTATCGCAAAGCAGAGAACAAGCATCTTCATGGGCTCGTTCAGTGGATCTATAAGCTTCCATACATTGACATTCTTACCGAAGAAAGTACTTGCTATGACGCTTGGCGCATCACCGAAATAGCTTCCGAAAAGGATTCCTGACAGCATCGTTCCTATCCCGCAGTAAAAAAACATGGTAAGTGTCTTTCTCATGGGACGTTCCATGTTTTTAAGCTTTTTAATAAGAAAGAACGTAGCTATCGACATAAGCGCGCCATATGCGAAATCAGAAAGCATCATTCCGAAAAGTATGTAATAGAAGCATGCAACCGGAGTCGTGGGATCAAGCTCACCCGGACCCGGCATGGAGTAACTCTCTATGACACCCTCCATTGGCGCCGAAAAAGCATTATTCTTTAAGAGCACCGGTACATCCTCCGACTCTTCGGGATCCGACAGCTCCACGGCAACATCATACTTCGACTCAAGCTCCTGCATAAGAGCGCCGGCACATTCCGCCGGAACAAAACCTTCTATAATAAATATGCGCTTTGTCTGCTCCAGGGTACCCAGAACTTCATACTTTGCCGCCCTCATGCTGAAATAATCTGAAATGAATTTGATATCATCCCGTTTGTCAGCATAAGAAGCGATCTTTTCCGTAGTAGAATCAACGCGCTCTATAGCGGCCGCCCTTTCCTTTTCATATGCCTCGATCTGGGCGACAGGTACCATATCTGATACGGGAGGGCGTTGGAAATTCATGCGCCTCAAAGCATCGTCTATGGTGTTCTTGTCGGGTTTCAGGCACGATATGAGGACTGACGTGAAGTTATCCTCAGAATTAATGACATTGATATCGACGGCCTCCACTTCGGGCGCATTTGCCGCGAGAGCTTCGGCTATCTCGGATTCCGCAAGCTTCTCAGGGAATGTCCCTATGAAAGCAGCCGTCTTTTTTGTGCCTGTAAAGGATAAGGGATAATCCAGTGAGGACCATGGCGTAAG
>JAFUWM010000241.1 GCA_017483425.1 Lachnospiraceae bacterium
AGCAGCTTTCCAACCGTAATCTGGCGAGGCTTTGCGATATACACAATATACCGCTTGCGACCAATCTCGCTACCGCGGAGCTTTTGATAAAATCATTGGACAGAGGAGATATGGAGTGGCGTGAGATGTATAAGTAAACGCATAGCTTTATTATCCGTTCTTATCTTAAGCTTTCTGTCAGTATCCGGATGCGGAGAGGTTTCGTACGGCGTACATTATGACAAGGACAGCACCAAAAGCGCTTTTCGCTTCGAATCACAGGATACAAGGGAGTGCGCTGACGGCTTTGCCGCAAATCTTTGCATACCCGGGGAAGAATCAACATCTGAAAATGAAATAGAGGCCGGCTCTGACTCATACTCGGCAGCCATGCTTTTTGATCTGAAGGGTAAAAAGACCCTTTACTGCAGACATCCTTACGAGAGGCTGTATCCCGCGAGTATGACAAAAGTGCTTACGGCAATAGTCGCAATGGAAAACTGTGACATGGATCAGGTTCTGATAGCAAACGAGGACTGTGTACCGACTGAAAATGATGTACAAAAGATAAAGCTTAAAGCCGGAGACACTATGACTCTTGACCAGGCTCTTCACATACTGCTCATTTTTTCCGCCAATGATGTGGCTAATCTGATCGCCGTTAATGTAGCCGGTTCTCTGGATGCTTTTGCCGATATGATGAATGAGGAGGCTCTGGCTTTAGGTGCCACGAATTCGCATTTTATAAATCCATCGGGACTTCATGACGACGACCACTATACTACGGCCTATGACATGTATCTGATCTTTAATAAAGCGATCAGCTATGGCAAATTTATAGAGATAATCAGTATGAGCGACTATTCGACCATATATCATAACTCGTCCGGTGAAGATATACCGTTTGAGTGCGAGACGACAAACAGATTTTTAAACGGCAAATATCCCGTACCCCAGACAGCAACGATAATAGGAGGGAAGACGGGTACCACCATAGCGGCGGGTTCCTGTCTTGTATTATTATCAAAGGATTCCTCGGATAATTCATATATTTCTGTTGTAATGAATGCGGACGGGGTAGATACACTGTACGGGAAAACAAGCGCGATGCTGGGTTTATTATAGGATTTAACAAGGTTGTTTTCATGCCTTGATATATGGTATACTGTTTTTATCATTTTTATACAAGGAGGGCTCCTCTATGATACAGCTTATCACGGGAGAAAAGGGAAAAGGCAAGACAAAGGTTTTGCTTGACAAGGCTAATGAGGCGGCAAAGAGCGCGAAAGGAAGCCTCGTTTTTGTAGACAAGGATTCGTCCCACATCCTGGAGCTCAAAAATTCCATAAGGCTCGTGGATGTCAGCAAGTATTCCATTTCAAGTTCAAATGAGTTTTACGGGTTCACGGCAGGCATCATATCCGCTGACCATGATCTTGAGCAGCTTTATATAGATGCATTCCTGAAGACAGCGTATGTCAAAGATGATGATTACATTGAAGTTTTGAGAAAGATAGACAAGTTAAGCGAGCACTACGGAGTTACGGTTCTTGTCAGCATATCGGTTACGAAGGATCAGCTTCCTGAGGATATGGCCGGCAAAGTGATAGTAGCTCTTTAATGACCGGAGAGTAAGGCAGGGGCGGGGTAACCCGCCCCTGCTTTTTGGCAGATAAATGGCAGAGCAGAATCAGACGGTAAAAAAACATTATATTAACGCGGGATCACTTATCTTCGGCGCGATCCTGGTATATCTTATCCTGATCATATACTCGGGCATGCATGTGACGCAGATAGCGGGCTATGAGGTTACCGAGGGATCGCTTGCGATAGACAGCACCTACCGCGGGGTCGCGCTTCGCGCTGAGCAGGTTGTGTCAGCTAATAACAACGGATATATAAATTACTACGCGGGAGAGAGCGAGCATATCAGCAATGGCGGCCTTGTTTATTCCATAGACGAGAGCGGCGTGCTGTCTGAGATGATAAAAGACTCCGCCGCTATCAATACCGTGCTTTCGGATGAGGCGTTGTCTGAGCTTAGAACAGAGCTTATCGGATTTGCCACGACGTATGATGACAGAGATTTCTACAGTGTGTATCGTATGCAGGACTCGGTAGAGGGAACGATAAGGAAGCTTGCCAATCAGAGCGCGCTGGAGGATCTCCGGTCGATCTCGTCAAATGCCTATGGCGATCTCGTGGATATGGGCTATGCACCTGACAGCGGTGTAGTGGTATATAACTACGACAATATGGAGGGTATGACGGCATCTCTTGTCACGGATGAAACCTTTGACGAGGGAAAGTATCAGAAGACACAGCTTGTAGACGGAGATCTGGTTTCCGGCGGAGATCCCGCCTACAAGCTAATTACGAGCGAGAACTGGCAGGTAGTATTTCCACTTGATGAAACGACTAAAGAAGCCATAAGCAGCAACAGCGCGGTAAAGGTGAGGTTCCTTAAAAATGATTATGAATCGACAGCGAAAGTCGAGATCATAAATAATAATGACAAGGATTACGGATGTCTTTACCTGAATGATTCCATGATAGCTTTCGCTACAGACAGGTTTGTGGATATCGAACTGGTGCTTGAGGAAATAAGAGGGCTCAAGGTTCCTAATTCTGCGATTGTTAACAGGGAATTCTATGTAATACCAGTGGATTATGCGACAGACAGCACGGCAAGAGATACCGCGGGATTTTTAAGAAGGATATATCTGGAGGACGGTACGGAATCAACCGAATATGTAAGCGCTGATATCTATAACAGAGTAGATGATGACTTCTATATTGATACATCCGTGTTTGCGGGCGGAGACGTGCTTGTAAAGCCTGACTCATCCGGAACCTTCACCGTAAGCAATAAGAAGGCGCTTACAGGTGTGTACAACATGAATAAGGGCTATGCCGATTTTACGAAGATCAATGTCATTAATTCAAACAAGGAATACTCTATCGTTGAATCGGAATCAATGTACGACCTGCAGGTCTATGATTACATAGTACTTGACGGTGACGGCGTAAACGACAGTGATTTTGTAACGGATACTGATCTGAAGAACGGGAGGAACGGAAAAGAATGATAGCTGAGAATCTGAAGCTTGTAGAGGAGAATATACAAAGCGCATGTAAAAAGGCCGGAAGAAACAGATCTGATGTGACACTTATAGCCGTCAGCAAGACAAAGCCGGTATCCGATCTGATGGAAGCGTATAACGCCGGGATCAGGGTCTTTGGCGAAAACAAGGTACAGGAGCTTACAGATAAGATCGAAAAGATGCCAAAGGATATCCACTGGCATATGATAGGGCATCTGCAGAGAAACAAGGTCAAATACATAGTGGGCAAAGTAGATCTCATACATAGCGTGGATAATGAGGAGCTTGCGGAGGAGATTAATAAAAGAGCGGAAAAAGCCGGAGTCATACAGGATATTCTCTTAGAAGTTAATATTGCGGACGAGGATACAAAGTTCGGCTTAAATAAAGATAAGGTAAAAGATTTTTATGTAAATATATCAAAACTCCCTTATGTTAACATACGTGGTTTGATGTGCATCGCTCCATATGTTGACAATCCCGAGCTAAATCGCCATCATTTTGTTAATTTAAGAAAAATTTTTGTTGACATAATGAATATTATGGTGGATAATAGTCGGGTAGATGTTATGTCAATGGGTATGACCGGAGACTATCAGGTGGCAATAGAAGAGGGGGCCACGATGGTCAGGGTCGGTACAGGCATATTCGGAGCAAGAGAATACAATACCGCATAAAACAGGGAGGGTTTAACAATGGGAGTTTTGGACAGATTCCTCAATTCAATGAAATTCAGTGATGAAGACTATGAGGATGATTACATGGATGATGAGGATGAGGTCGTAGAGCTCAGAAACAGGAGACGGAGCAGGGAGACAGTTTCCTATGATGACGAGGAAGAGACTGTAAGACCTCAGAGATCCGCTAAGATCACACAGATGCCTAAGAGAAGAAATGCATCATTTTCAAATGCGATGGGCGTATGTGTGGTGAAGCCCACATCAGTTGAGGACGGACAGGTTATTATAGACACATTGCTTGACAACAGGACAGTAGTTGTAAACCTTGAAGGGATCACGACTGATACGGCTCAGAGGATAATGGATATTACATTCGGCGCAAATGTAGCTCTCGACGGGCATTTGCAGCAGATATCAAGGAATATATTCATAGTTACGCCAAGGAGTGTTGCCATATCCGGAGACCTCCAGGATGCTATCGGCGGCGGACAGGTTGATCTCTTTGGGATCGCAAAGTAACACGAAATACAATTAACGCGATGTTTAAGGGCTGCGGGATGACCGCAGCCCTATTTTGAAGAGGCCATTTGATGGAAAGTATTTTTGTAAAAACAAGTTCGGATACAGGATATGATATCATGTTTGAGAGGGATTTTAAGGCCCTTTCAGGAGCAATAGAAAAACTCGGCTTCAAGGATCGTAAGATCGTGATAATATCCGACAGCAATGTTTTTCCTCTTTATGGTGAGGCGGTCATAAAGGCATTGGAGCCGGTTACGACTGACGTTTACAATATCGTTTTTGCTGCCGGAGAGGAGAATAAGAATCTCGATACCGTAAAGGAAATATATAAGGCACTTATAGAATACAAGGCTGACAGGAAAGATCTTATCATCGCTCTCGGAGGAGGAGTTGTCGGGGATATGGCGGGGTATGCTTCGGCTACATATCTCAGGGGGATAGATTTCATACAGGTGCCCACAACGCTGCTTTCGTGTACTGATTCCTCGATAGGAGGAAAAACGGGAGTTGATTTTGATGAGTACAAAAACATGGTCGGCGCCTTTCATATGCCGCGCCTTGTGTTTATGAATCTTGCCACGCTTTCTACTCTTGACGACAGAGAGTTCGCATCGGGAATGGGAGAGGTCATAAAGCACGGACTCATTAAGGATGCGGCATATTATGAGTGGCTCATTAATAATTTTAACGAGATAAATGACAGGGAGCTTGATACACTTTCTCATATGATAAAAAGATCGTGTGAGATCAAACGGGATGTGGTCGAGCAGGATCCTACGGAAAAGGGTGAGAGGGCGCTTCTTAATTTCGGACACACGATAGGACACGCGATAGAGAAATACATGGATTTCAAGCTAAGACACGGAGAATGTGTAGCGCTGGGTACTATAGCCGCATGTTATATTTCCTATAAAAGACAGATGCTCTCTACCGAGGAGAACTATGAGATAAGGGACATGTTTGTGCCGTTCGGACTGCCGATAACACTTCCGGATGATACAAACGTGGAGGAGATATTAAAGCTCACAAAGTCCGATAAAAAAATGGACGGAGGCAGGATAAGGTTTATACTGCTTAAGGATGTGGGAAAGGCTTATATTGAGACTGGGGTTACGGATGAAGAGATCATTGAGGGTATACGGCAATTAATTATATAGTAAGCGAAATAAATAATTTCGCTTACTATATATGCCTCCGGCGGATGCGACCGACCGCAAGAGGTAATTATTGCGGCCTCGCCGCAATTGCGGTCGGCGCGTAGTAAACGCCAAAACGAAAAGAGTTTTGTCGTTTACTATAATAAATGATGAATAGAGCAGGTGACTGACGGATATGAGTAAGGGAAAAAGAGCAATATTTGTTTTAATTGATCTTCTGGTTATGGCCGGTCTTGTATTTATTGACAGATGGACTAAGGAGCTTGCTGCCCGGTATTTGAAGGGAAGCGATCCCGTAAAACTCATACCCGAGGTTTTCGAGCTGAGATACCTTGAAAACAGAGGGGCTGCATTCGGAATGCTTCAGGATATGAGGACGCTTTTTATTGTCGTCGGAGTCGTATTTATTGTGGTGATACTGTATCTGCTGATAAGGCTTCCGGCTACTAAAAAATACCGCCTTTTGAGGGTGTGTCTTGTCATGATCGGCGCCGGGGCAATAGGAAATCTCTACGACAGGGTCGTACAGGACTATGTGATCGATTTTCTGTATTTCATATATATTGATTTTCCGATCTTTAATGTGGCGGACATCTATGTAACGGTATCCGCGGCTATGCTCGTGATACTCTTTCTGTTCATATATAAGGATGAGGATCTTGATCTGAAAAAGGCAAATACCGTGAAAGTCCACTCCTCGATGATGCCCATGGAAGATAAGGAAGAGGAGCCGGATGACGTCGAATAAGAACCTTTCCTTTATCGTGCCCGAGGAGCTTGCGGGGCTCAGACTCGATAAAGGAATATCCGAATACTATGAGGAAATATCAAGGTCAAGGATATCAAGGGTAATAAAGGAAGACGGAGTATCGGTAAACGGCAGGGGAGAGAAAGCTTCATATATTTTAGATGTCTCTGACAAAATTGATTTTTCTCTTCCTGAAACAGAAATACCTGATATAAGGCCGGAGGATATCCCGCTTGATATCCTGTATGAAGATGATGCGGTAATAATAGTCAATAAGCCCAAAGGTATGGTCGTGCACCCCGCGGCGGGGCATTATACGGGCACTCTTGTAAATGCGCTTATGTATCACTGCAAGGATCTTTCCGGGATAAATGGAGTATTACGACCGGGTATAGTGCACAGGATAGATAAGGATACCACGGGATCGCTCATAGTCTGCAAGAATGACATGGCACACAGGGATATTGCCGCGCAGCTTGCGGTACATAGCATCGACAGAAGATACAGAGCCATAGTGCACGGAAGAATAGGCGATGATAAAGGAACCGTGGATATCCCGATAGGAAGAGACCGGAAAGACCGTAAGAAGATGGCAGCCGATCCCTCCGGAAAAAGAGCGGTCACGCATTATGAGGTTTTGGAGCGCTTCAGGGAGTATACATATATTGAGTGTTCTCTTGAGACGGGAAGAACGCATCAGATAAGGGTGCATATGACCCATATAGGGCATCCGATTCTCGGAGACGAGGTATACGGGGCAAGAAAGTCAAAGGTAAAAACATGCGGACAGACGCTGCATGCGTATTTTCTGGGATTCAAAAGCCCTGCAACCGGCGAATATACTGAGGTCACGTCTCCGATACCGGAGTATTTTGAGGAGCTTCTTGAGAAGGTAAGGAATCTATGAAATATAAGGATCAAAAGGAGAACGAAGCGAGGCTTAAGGCGGATGCGATATCCAAAGAGCTGCCTCCGTTTGTAAGACAGTTTTTCATGGCGGAGGAGAATCATCTCGCGGGCATGACACTTTATTCCTATGCGTCCCAGTTGAAAACCTTTTTTGAGTTCTTAAAGGAGAGCAATCCTTACTTCGGCTCAAAAGAGCTTAAGATGATAACCACGGATGATATGGCTATGCTTACGGACGCGGATATCGCTGAATTCCTGCATGATCTCAGGATGCCAAAGAAAAGGAACAGCAACGCGGGAGAGTCCGTCTGCTCAGAGACCACTATCATGCACTACATGGTATCGCTTAACCGGCTCTTTAATTATCTGGCGGCTCACAGATATATAAAATCGAACCCGGTAGAGCTGATAAAACGCGGCAGGGTCAAGAAAAAGGAGATAGTGTATCTGGAGCGTGATGAAAAGCAGGAGCTTCTCTCGGTTATAGAATCGGGAGACAGATTGACTAAGAACCAGCAGAAATTCCATGACATGAAGACTTCAAAGAGGGACACCGCGATCTGTACGATCTTTCTTGATACAGGCATCCGTGTCTCGGAGCTTGTCGGAATGAATCTAAATGACATCAATTTTGGTAAGCACGGGATCAGGGTCTTCCGCAAGGGCGGCAACTTTGACACCGTATATATGAGTGACCGGGCAGAAGAGATCATAGCGGATTATCTTGAAAACGGGAGACCGTCTTATAAGCCCTCCGATAAAGAAGAGGCAGTATTTCTGAATCGTTCCGGAAACCGTATAAGCGTGAGATCAGTCGAGAAGCTTGTGAAGAAATATATGCTGTCAGCCGTACCTGACAAGGCCGACCGGATCACGCCGCATAAGCTTCGGACGACCTTTGCCGAGAACATGCTCATGAAAACAGGAGATGTCGAGAAAGTGCAGAAACTAATGGGACACTCCTCCATATCAAGCACAATGCACTATGTCACGAGTACGGAGGAGGCCATAGAAGCAGTCAGAAATTTGTCTCAGGACTGACGTTTTTTCTCCACATCATTTACAAACTGGACTATAAGCTCCGCCGTTCCTTCAAGTCCGAGCACGGATGAATTCACCGAAAGATCGTAGGTATTCACATTTCCCCATTTCTTTGATGAATAGTAATCATAATAGCTTTTGCGCTGCTTGTCTTTTTTGACGCACATATCATGAGCCTGGGACTCCGAAAGATTAAATCTGTCCATTATGCGCTGAGTCTTTGATTCCTCATCAGCCGATATAAATATGCGGATAAGATTATCCCTGTCAGACAGAGCGTAATCGGCACAGCGTCCGACAATGATGCAGGGTTCTTCTTCAGCAAGCTTTTTTATCGTATCAAACTGCGCGAGGAAAACCTTGTGTGATACCGGCATATCCACATAAGCAGAAGAGTTATATCCGAAAGAATAGGTATCCATTACCAGATTATAAAGGAAAGAGTTGGTAGGCATTTCGTCATGATGCTCAAAGACCTCTTCGCAAAGCCCGGAATCCTTGGCTGCGCGGGCAAGCAGCTCTTTGTCATAGCATTTGATCCCGAATTTCTCCGCTACCATCTGTCCGATCTCGCGTCCGCCCGATCCGAACTGCCTTCCTATAGTAATGACTGAATTCATATCAAAACCTCCGTGATACAAATATTTCACCTATAATACCATATTTTTATCCGAAAATATAATATCTTTTATCGCCCTGTTTATCTCGTCAAAGTTGCCTGCTATATGCGGCCTTGAGCAGTTGACACAGGATTTAACGCCGTTTTTCATCACAAAATCCCCGCCGCATCTCTCCCCGAGGCAGTATAACGGGCAGTAGCAGAAAAGGCAGTTGAACTCTGTCTCGTCTACGCCTTTATGACACGGGAAATATTTACAATCCCTGTTGCAGAAAAATCTTTCAGAATTCTTCATGGAATGACCGGCGTTTTGATCTTGTTTTCAATTTTCCTGATACAGATCAGACACATCGGCAGTATATACAGTATCCCTGCGCACCATGCCGCCTGATCCGACCATGTGATAGCGTCATATTTATAGATCGGGACAAAGACAAGGGCCATCATTATCCGGGCTATCATCTCCATCACACCGGAAAATATAGTCCTTCCCGCAAATCCAAGCCCCTGTGTCGTCATCCTCGATACGTTGAGTATGCCAAGAGCCCAGTAGAAGAGTCCGAGACGCGCAAGATAAAGTCCTGCTGCATCAAGCACGGCAGCTTCTGAAGCATCCACAAAGAGCATTGACATATCCCTGCCGAAGAAGAAAAGAACGGCGCCTATTGCGAGACCGTATCCCACTCCCATGGCAAGCCCCTCACGAAAGCCCCGTTTGATGCGGTCAACCTTTCCGGCACCGTAATTCTGTCCCGCAAAGGTTGCGACTGCATTAGCCAGCGCGTCAAAAGGACACATCGCAAGCTGCTTTATCTTCATGCCTGCCGTAAAACCCGAAACATAGACAGATCCGAGGCTGTTATTAGCCGCCTGCATAACCATGGAGCCTATTGCCGTTATGGAAAACTGCAGTCCCATAGGAACCGCCATTACTATAAGCCTCAGGAAATGACCCCGGTCGAGCCGCCTGTCTTCCTTCCTGATATGAAGCACCTCAAAGTTTTTCACTATGACCGCTGCGCACAGAAAACCCGATATGGCCTGTGCCGTAATGGTAGCGACAGACGCTCCCAAAACTCCCATCTTCAGGACAATGATGCAGAAAACATCAAGCACTATATTAAGTATGGTTGAGATCACAAGGAATATGAAAGGAGTCCTTGAATCCCCAACTGCCCTCAAAATAGCGGACAGTACATTATAGAGCATCGTAAAAGGTATCCCCAGAAATATGACAAAGAGATAATCATAGGCCTCTTTGTAAATATTATCAGGTGTGTTCAGAAGATGTAATATCTGAGGCGTAAGGCACGCCGTAGCCGTGGTCACTACAGCCGCGATAAGTGCCGTGAGGATCAATGAATGATACACATATCTCCTCATATCGCCCATATCCTTGGCTCCGAATCTCTGTGAGACACAGATACCGAAGCCCGAGCATACTCCGAGACAAAAGCCTATCACAAGGAACTGGACAGAGCTTGAAACTCCGACACCTGCAAGGGCATTGGAGCCAAGCGTCCTTCCGACAATGGCCGCATCCGCCATATTATATAGCTGCTGAAACAGATTGCCGAGCAGAAGGGGAACAGCAAAAGAGACCATGAGCCCCAGAGGGGAGCCCACGGTCATATCCTTTACGGTATTATGTTTTTTTTGATCGCCTTTCATTTTACAACTATATTAATGATCTTCCCCGGCACATATATCTCTTTAACGATCGTCTTTCCTTCGATTTTATCCGCTACAGCTTCTTTCGCTGCCGCAAGAGCGTCATCCTTGGAGGCATCCACTGCGATATCCACAGTTCCCTTTACCTTGCCGTTTATCTGTACGCCGATCTCTCTCGTGTCATCCTTTATGGCGTTCTTATCCGCTACCGGCCAGCTTTCATCAAATATCGAGGTCGTATTTCCAAGCTCCTCCCATACCTCGGCTGCGATATGCGGCGCAAAGGGAGCAAGGAGAACGGCATAAGTTTCCAAGGTCTTCTTATCCACGCCGTCCATCTTTGACAGCTTGTTATTAAACTCCATGAAGCCCGAAACTACGGTATTTAGCGAGAAAGCCTCAAGTCTTAAGCTGATAGTGTCGATAAGCTGGTGTCTTGTCTTTAAAAGCTCAGGCGTCTCCTTTACGTCCTTATCCTTGTTGTCCTGCACCATGTTCCAGAACTTTGACAGGAATCTGTAAACTCCGTCTATACCTCTGTCATCCCACTCTGAATCAAGCTCGGGAGGACCCACGAAAAGCTCATACAGCCTTAAGCTGTCACAGCCGTAGTCACGCACAAGGTCATCGGGAGATACGACATTTCCCTTGGATTTACTCATCTTTATGCCGTTCTTGCCCGTAATCATTCCCTGATTAAAGAGCTTGTTAAAGGGCTCATCAAAGCCAATCACGCCTATGTCATACAGGAATTTTGTCCAGAATCTGGAATACAGCAGATGCAGTACGGCATGCTCGACCCCGCCTATATACATATCAACCGGCAGATACTTATCAGCCTTATCCTTTGATACAAGCTCCCTGTCGTTATTCACATCAACATAGCGCAGGAAATACCATGACGAGCCTGCCCACTGGGGCATGGTGTTTGTCTCTCTCTTCGCATCGCCGCCGCATTTAGGGCACTTGCAGTTAACCCACGAATCTATTGCCGCAAGAGGTGATTCTCCGGTTCCCGTAGGCTCATAATGCTCTACCTCAGGCAGTGTGAGCGGAAGCTCCTCCTCCGGTACAAGCACATCCCCGCAGTTCGGGCAGTGTATGATCGGTATGGGCTCTCCCCAGTATCTCTGTCTCGAGAAGACCCAGTCTCTTATCTTGAAATTCTTCTTAGCATGTCCGAATCCTTTTTTCTCCACGATATGGGGAGCTTCTTTTTTGAGTACGGCAGACTCCATGCCGTTCCACTCACCGGAATTTATCATGGTGCCCGAGGCATCGGTATAAGCCTCGGTCATATTCTCTATCTCCTTGCCGTCGCGAGCTATGACCTGGACTATAGGGATACCGAATTTCGTCGCAAAGTCAAAGTCCCTGTCATCATGCGCCGGTACGCACATGATAGCGCCCGTACCATAGTCGGCAAGTACATAATCAGAAAGCCATATCGGGATCTTGTTTCCGTTCATGGGATTTATCGCATAGCTTCCCGTGAAGACACCGGTCTTTTCCTTATTCTGCAGACGATCCACATTACTCTTATTCGCGGCATATTCGATATAGTCGGAAACCGCCTTATCTGTCTCAGCGGTCGCAAGTGATGCCGCAAGCTCATGCTCGGGCGCAAGCACCATAAAAGTAGCGCCATAGAGCGTGTCAGGCCTTGTAGTGTAAACGGTTATCTTATCGTCCCTTCCGTCTATCGGG
>JAFUWM010000242.1 GCA_017483425.1 Lachnospiraceae bacterium
TGATCCTCTTCATACTCTGCGCCATATTCGGAAACTCTGATTCCTTTGCTTTCTGGGAGCCTGATCTTACCTATGAGGGAGAGTCTATTTACAACTATCTGCAGGTTAAGGAGGACGACAGATCGGTAAGGCTTTCGACAAATGTGTTGTTCGGGGTTCAGTCCATCACCATGAAGACGGACGAGCTTACGGGCATGTATTATGATTACGCGATGGCGGCTCCCGTGATCGCCGGTATAAGCCCTGACGGCAAGCCTGCTGATATCCTGATACTCGGAATGGGAACAGGAACGTATGCGAGGCAGTGCAGCAGGTATTTTCCGGGTATAAATGTGACTGGGGTGGAGATAGACCGGAAGATAACCGATCTTTCGTACAGGTATTTTGACGCGCTGCCGGAGGTGCCGGTGTATACATATGACGGAAGGGCATACCTGCAGACGGTAAGCGATAAATACGACATTATAATGGTGGATGCCTATCAGGATATCTCGATTCCTTTTCAGATGTCCTCGGTTGAGTTTTTCAGGGAGGTATACGATCACTTAAACGATAACGGAGTCATGGTAGTAAATATGAACATGCATTCTGATGTGGAGGGGAATATAAACGAGTATCTGTCCGATACTATAGCGTCGGTATTCCCGTCTGTCGCTATCGTGGATGTACCGGGAAGTACCAACAGGGAATTATTTGCCATTCGGGGAGGCAGTGTAGAACCGGATGTTGATAGTGTAGACAGCGTTAAGAATGTGAAAACTGTTGGAAGTGATGATATCCTTGCAAGATTTGATGCAGGGCTGGATAACATAACCATGAATGATGAACTGAATCAACTGATGCTCAACATCAGGTCAGTTACTAATGTGTATAAAGGGGGCGATCATATCTTCACGGATGACAAAGCCCCGGTCGAACTCCTCGGCATGAAAGAGATAGACCGGATGATAAGTGAGGAGCTTTCATACTATAAAACGGTCTTTGAGGACGAGGGTATAAGCGGAGTCCTGGGCATGTTCATGTAAAATGAGTATGCACTTGAGAGCAGAAATAAAGCCGGGGCAGTAAGCCCCGGCTGATTAGTATATTCTTCAACTCTTTACCCGAGATCCTCTGTATAGATGCGGTGTCCGGCTTTGCCGTGGGTTTTGACGAAATACAGAGCCTTGTCAGCTTTGTCAAAGAGCGTCTGGAAGTCGGTGCCGTGATCGGGAGCTATCGCAATCCCTATGGAAAGGGATACGTCCTTTCCGAAATCCTCATCGTCGAATGCGTGCATCACAAGGTTCTGTACCTTGGCGGCAAGGCTTCCGGCATCCGCGGACATCCGTATATTGTGCATGAATACAAGGAATTCATCTCCGCCTATACGTCCGGTCACATCCATCCCCTTGAAGTTGCTCCGTATGATATCACCTATCTTCGCAAGAACCCTGTCTCCCGTGCTGTGTCCGTAGGTATCGTTGATATGCTTGAAAAGATCGGCGTCAAGGATCATAAGAGCACCTTTCAGCTCCTCGTTAGTCTTGTACTGTAGCAGGGTGCTTCGGATCAGGGTTTCCGTTGCCTGCTTGTTCATGAGGCCGGTGAGTCCGTCATGGTCGGCTCTCAGCTTAAGCTCTATCTCTTTCAGCTTGGACTCATGGATATCCACGATATGACCTATGACATGGGAAACATAGCCCTCCTTGCCGAGAATGCTTACAATATCGGCGCGATACCAACGGTATTCATCGGTGGGATTTATGAGTCCCACGGAACGAAACTCCACCTTGTCCCTGTGGGGATGAGCCATCGCGCTGTCCATTATCTGTTCATATGCTTCCACGTCTTCTTTGTGGATGCCCAGGGTAGGTATCTTTTCGTGATAACCCTTTATGACCGAATCATGCGTAAGAGAATCTGTCTCGGTAAACCTGTATATGCACACGTCGGTACGGCAGTTGAAATCAAAGGTTATATCCGTATCCATGAGCAGGTGCATATAATCAGACTGCCGCTTGAGCTCTTCCTCTATGGTCTTCTGCTCGGTGCAGTCAAGAATGACCATACTTATAATATTGGAGTCACCCTCTCTTGAATGCAGGTTTCCGTGGAAACGAAGCCACATCAGGCTTCCGTCAGGACTGACTATACGAAATTCAAACTCGGCGGATCCGTCGTCCGCAAGGATATCCGTGAGACCCTGTTCAAAGACGGGGATATCGTCAGGGATTATAGACAGTCTTATATTTTTGAATATATTGTCTATATCCTCTTTGCTCCCGTTGAACATACGGTATAATCCGTCATTCGTGTACAAAGGGGTGAACTGGTGCGTCTTTGAATCGACATCAAAGACACAGATACCGCCAATGAAATAATTAACGATGGAATTAATAAACTCCTGATCCACTTTTTGCTGCATTTCACACCTCGGATTCAACCAAAAAAACAAAACCTGAATGCAATAAATAATTTTAGCCCATGTATATATTCAAGTCAAATGATTTGACCTGCCGGTGGGCAAACTTGCTGCCTGGTTTCAAATCCTATAATCGATGCGAAAAGGTATTGAAACGTTGAAATATGCATATAATATTACAATCATATCTGTATTTATCAA
>JAFUWM010000243.1 GCA_017483425.1 Lachnospiraceae bacterium
AAGGCAAATACAAGAAGCAGACCGGCGGACACGGCCAGTACGGGCATGTCAAGATTAAGTTCAGTCCTTTAGGAGACAATTCCAAGGCATTTGAATTTGATGAAGAGGTAGTAGGTGGCTCTGTTCCCAAGAACTTCTTCCCGGCAGTTGAGAAGGGCCTTGCTGATTCGGTAGACAGGGGACCGCTTGCGGCATATCCGGTTGTTGGTGTTAAGGCTGTGCTTTATGACGGCTCATATCACCCGGTCGATTCCTCCGAGCAGTCCTTTAAGATGGCTACGAGGATGGCTTTCAAGGACGGCTTCATGAAAGCTACTCCCGTACTCCTTGAGCCGATCATGTCCTTAAAGGTCGATGTTCCCGATAAGTATACCGGAGATGTCATGGGTGACCTTAATAAGAGACGCGGCAGGGTGCTCGGCATGAATCCCGCGCCTAACGGCAGGCAGATCATAGAAGCGGAGATCCCGGAAGCTAATATTTTCGGATATAATACAGACCTCAGATCCATGACCGGCGGACCCGGGGATTTCTCATATGAATTCAACCGCTATGAGCAGGCTCCGTTTGATGTGCAGCAGGCCGAGGTTGACGCGAGGAAAGACAAGCTTGTCGATATTTCGGACGAAGACTGATATTGCAAAGCTTATAATGAATTACGCAGCCGTATGTTTATGCGGCTGCGTATTTGTGTTGCTGTCGGCAAGCTGGGTAAGTCCTCTGTTTAAGGATTCCTACGGATATGACAGCTCATGGTACAGTATGATGGGGCGCGCTATCACCCAGGGAATGGTGCCTTACAGGGATTATTTCGATCTCAAAGGTCCGGCTTTCTTTTTTATCGAGGCGATCGGACAGTTTTTTCATCATGGCAGGATCGGCATATTCATCATAGAGTGCATTGCAGCCTCTGTTTCGTGTATTTTCATATGGAAAATCTGTAATCTCTATATCCGTCCATGGCAGACATGGCTTATATTGATCGTTACGGCCTTTGTCGCCATATCTCCTTTCTGGGGCGGCAATACCTGCGAAGAGTATATGCTTCCCTTTAACTTTACCTGCATTTATCTGACTCTAAAATACCTTAAGGAAGAAAATTATGAGGAATTCTTCCTTCCGTCCCTGGTATTCGGACTCTCGTTTTCTGTCATGGTACTGTCAAAGATAACCACCTGTGCCCCCATGGGGGCGGCGGCTCTGACTGTGCTGATCGTACTTATCATGAAGAAACAGACAAAAGCGCTTCCCGGGATCATAGGTTATTTCCTGCTGGGATTTATGATAATCTTTATACCGGTGTGCGTTTATTTCCTGCTTCACGGAGCTTTCAGGGATTTCATATACGCGGCTTTCATATTCGCCTATAAAAGAGGCACTGATTACTATGAAACCTTTTCGTGGGACTGGGAATCCAAGCTTATAATCTGCTATACAAGCTTTATTGCGGCTCTGATCATTCCCACGAGGAAATCGGGCGAGCATTATCTGAGGATATTCGGAGTGCTGCTTTCCCTTATTACATGGGCATTTTTGCACCTCGGAACCCCGTATGATTACTATTTCCTGCTAACCATGCCGTGCTTCATCTATATGATGCTGTCCATGTTTGCCCACTGGACGAACAGGGGTATGAACATCTCTCACATAGAAAATGGCAGGGCTTCTGAACTCATAGAGGCAAGGGGTAACGGCACGGATAATGATGCGCCGGATATGAGAAATTTCAAGGACTATATTCTGCCTCAGGATATGATAAAGCTTAAAAGGACGATACGTCCGGATAAGAAACGCATCACCATGCAGCGGCGTATATTATGGATCATACTGCTCCTTATAGTGCTGAACCATTATTATCCCAGTACAAAATTCAAGATAAGGGAGAATACTAACCTTGCGAGGCGTGATTCCGATCCGTATGTGGAGGAATGCAGGGAAGTACTTAATATAGTTCCAAAAGAAGAATGGAATAAGATATATGATCTCGAATCAGGAATGATCTTTTATGAGGTCAATCAGCTTCTGCCGGCAAACAGATACCCGGTGAATCTACCTTATTTCATGCATCTGAATCCTGAGATCAAATCAAATGTGCTGAAATATCTCGATGTCGTAAAGCCGACTTATATAATGTCAGAAAACATGGCTGACTTTGACGACAACGATACGAGGGATTACGTGTTCAATCATTATGAGCTTCACACCGACGTCGGGGCAGAGGAGATATATATAAGGATTGATTAGCATAAAATAATTGTTTTTCACTGTCGGATTAATATGTTATACTGAATATATTCTTATTGAAATATTCAGGGGTTTATTTAGGATAATTTGTTTGTCAATCAGAAAGGTGGGTATATTATGACAAATGAAGAAATGCAAAGATATCTTATAAAAGAGGCTCAGAGGGGATCATCAGAGATTGAGGCTTATCGGAATCTGATGGAGATTCTGGGTATAGAATTTCCAAGTGATGGAGAAAATGATACAAAATAAAGTGTGGACAAAGTATTGAGAAATGATTCCGGAGGAAGATATGGGAAAATCAAAATCTAAAACCAAGGCGGCAAAAGTTAACAAAAGCAGAGGAATGGGCATAAAATGGCGGATGTTGGCTCTTATTCTTCCGGTTGTCATCATAGCGCTGGTCGTTGTTACCGTGGTAAGCGCGTCGCTTTCAAAAACAGCGATAATTGATGAATCTGATATGTTCATGCAGTCCGAGCTGAAAGCTAATGTAAATGACATTGACGGAAAGCTTGAAACAATCAGAACGACGGCCGAGAATCTCTCAATCTTTGTAGGTGAGACTTACACGGGGATGAATATGAGCGGTTATCAGAGGATATTTTCCGCAGCCGTCAAGTCAAATGATCTGATCCTCGGATGCGGAATCTGGTTTGAGCCGCAGGTATATAAGGGTGATGCGAGATATGTGAATCAGGACTATGTAGGTCCTTATTGGTACAGGGACGGAGAGGAGATAGTCGAGGACTGGGAATATTCAAACGCGGATTATGATTATTTCTCTCAGGAGTACTATACAAATGCAAAAGCAATGACAAGCCTTGAGGCAGTTATCACTGACCCTTACTACGATCCTTCAAGTGACAGCGTCATGGCTTCATGCTCGGCACCTATTTTCGGTTCTGATGGATCATATATTGGATGCATAACCGTGGATATGAGCCTTGATACGATCACAGAGCTTGTAAGTTCCATAAAGGTAGGAGAGAGCGGCTACGCGATCATGCTGTCATCCGACGGAACTTATATCTATACCAAGGATGAAGCGAAGGTACAGAGCGGCGCAAACATCTCCCAGGATACAAGCGGTATCGGCGCTATAGCTTCAATCGTTACTTCCTCCGACAAAGGAGAAACAGAGTTTAAGGACAGCGGGGAAGTATATGATGTGTTTTATGATGCCATACCTGAGGTATCATGGAAGCTTCTGCTCGTTATGCCTCAGTCCGAGATATATGCTCCCGTAACGCATATGACGACCGTATCGGCAGTAATCTGTGTGATAGCTATACTCCTCTGCATCGCGATCATATTCTTGATGGCAAGCTCTATAGCCAAAGCCATAATGGGAGTTAACCTCTTTGCAAAGGAGCTTGCAGCCGGTAACTTCACTACCGACAAGCTTGACAGCAGAAGGACTGACGAGATCGGTGAAATGAGCCATGCACTTGACGAGATGTATCAGAGCAACAGCGGTATAATAAGCAATATTTCCTCGGAAGCGAATAACGTAAATGACGCGTCCAGCACTCTAAGCGCAATGAGTGAAGAGCTATCGGCGGAATTTGCAAAGATCAAGGAAAACATGGATTCGGTAAACGACGCGATGATGTCTACCGGCGCCGCAACCCAGGAGGTTTCAGCATCTGTACAGGAGGTAAACGATTCCGTACAGGGACTTGCGCAGGAGACAGCGGAGACCGAGAAGCAGGTCAAGGAGATCAAAGAAAGAGCGCTTGAGATCATGAGAAAGAATCAGGCCGCTCATGACAGCGCCATAGAGATCACAAATCAACGCCGCATCGAGCTTACGAACGCAAATGAAAAAGCCAAGGTCGTGAGCGAGATATCCACTCTTGCGGATGCCATAGCTTCCATAGCGAGTCAGATCGACCTGCTTTCGCTTAATGCTTCTATTGAGGCTGCAAGGGCAGGAGAGGCCGGCCGCGGCTTTGCAGTCGTAGCGTCAGAGATAAATAATCTCGCTACGGATACAAATGAGGCCGTGGATGAGATAAAGAAGACTATAGAGAGCGTTCAGGAGGCTTTCAGCGATCTTTCGGCGGGAAGCAACAAGTTGCTTGACTTCGTAACCGATACTGTAACTCCCGACTATGAGAACTTCGTGACTGTCGGCAAGCAGTACGGGGATGACGCAGAGCTTTTCGGTCATCTGGCGACAAGGATACAGGATATGACCGAGAATATAAAGAATTCGATGCAGGAAGTGAACGAGGCCGTATCAAACATAGCCGAGAGCACGCAGGAGACATCCTCGCACAGCGCGGATGTAACGAGTTCCGTAGACAGTGTTGCGGAGGCAGTTGATTCTGTTGCTGAGCTTGCGACTGACCAGCAGCATACGGCAAGCAACCTCACCGAAATAGTAAGCCACTTCAAGCTTAGTTGATTTTTACGAATAAGGGGATATTATATGGCTGGCGGGTCATCCCGTCAGCTTTTATATTATTTATTCGCCCTGCATGACGTACTCTCTACTAAAGTATATTCACGCCATTAAGTCTTCGATTTAAATCAAGATATATATTTGACGGGGCAGTAAAAGAACAGTAAAATATATACAACAGTAAAGGAACAGTAAAAGATATTGCGGCAGTAAAATAACAGTAAAGGAATAAAATCCCATGTCAAATCCATATACACTTGTTTTTGGTCAACCGCCCATAGAAAATATAGAAAGAACAGCACAGGCAGAGAGGATAATAAGTGAATTCTGTCAGGACAGACCTTCCAATTATATAAATCTTATCACCGGTATAAGAGGCTGCGGAAAAACAGTATTTATTACCGAAATAGCCGAAAGATTAAAAACCAAAAAGGAATGGATCGTGATCAATCTAAATCCCCAACGGGATCTTCTGACGAGCTTTGCCGCCAAGCTGGAGAGCAATTCAGCACTTCGGCGGATATTTAAGGAAGCAGAGATCAATCTTCAGGCGTTTGGAATAGGTGCCGGGATCAAAAGCGGATATCCTATAAATGATATAGAAGAAGCTTTAACTCAAATGCTTCAGCGTATAAGCAAGCATGGAAAAAGGGTTTTAGTAACTATAGATGAAGCTTCAAATACAAAAGACATGAGGATTTTTGCCAGTTCCTACCAGATTTTTATAAGAGAAAGGCTCCCTGTTTTTCTGCTTATGACAGGTTTATTTAAGAATATTGACAGACTGAGGAATGCAGATGGAATGACTTTTTTGGAAAGGGCTCCACGTACAATCTTATCTCCGCTTGATACAGATGCAATTACTTATAAATACAAAGAAACCCTTGGCATCGCCGAGGATAAGGCTATACGTCTTGCCGAAGCAACAAAAGGTTATTCTTTTGCATTTCAGACTATAGGCTATTTCACATGGGAGAATCCCAATGATCCTGAAAAGGCTGAAAATGATGCAAAGGATTACCTTATAGAATTTGCTTATAACAAGATATGGTCGGAGCTTTCCGCCAAAGACAGGGAAGTTGTCTGCGCGATAGCCAAAGTGCCATCGGGAGAAATCCTTCATATCAGAAAATTATTGGATTATAGCAGCAATCAGTTCAATCCTTATAGAGACAGACTCATTAAAGCCGGTGTAATAATCGGTCGTGAGAGCGGACAGGTGGAATTCGCATTGCCGTGGTTTGATGAGTTCTCGCTTAAACATACCTGAACCAACAATTATGGAAGCTACAGGCAGATGTTTTTTATATCGTCTTTATATAGATTGAACAGCAAAAAAAACATACATTTTATACATAAATCTGTTATTATATAAGTAGCATTCAAAGTAGGGAATGTGTCCTTTGTGTGCGAAATATATCAGGGGGTATTTGAAATGTTCGGTTTTGGCGCAATGATCGATAAACTAAAGAGGAATCCTAAGACGATAGTGCTTACTGAAGGCACAGATCCCAGGATACTTGAGGCAGCTTCAAGGCTTCTTGCCAGCAATTTCCTTAAACCCGTACTGCTTGGTAATGAAGAAAAGATACTAAAAGCCGCTGAGGACGCAGGCTATAATATCAGAGGCGCGGAGATAATCGAGCCCAAGAAATATGACAGGCTTAACGAGATGGCGCAGGAGTTCTATGAGCTTAGAAAGAGCAAGGGCGTGACTCTCGAAAAGGCGCAGGCAACTATGCTTGAATATAATTATTTCGGTACAATGCTTGTGAAAATGGGACTGGCTGACTGCCTTTTAGGCGGCGCTACCTATTCAACAGCAGACACGGTTCGTCCGGCATTGCAGATAATAAAGACCAAGCCCGGTAATTCCATAGTTTCATCATGCTTCATACTTGTACGTCCGTCCGCAACCGGTGAGAATGAGGTTCTTGCCATGGCTGATTGCGCGATAAATATTAATCCCAGCGAGGATGAGCTTGTAGAGATCTGTGGTGAGACTGTTAATTGCGCGAAGCTTTTCGGCGTAGATCCAAAGGTTGCTTTCTTAAGCTATTCAACGCTTCATTCAGGACACGGCGAGAGCGTGGATAAGATGAGGAACGCGGCAGAAAAGGCAAGGGCAGCCTATCCTGACATCCCCATAGAGGGCGAGCTTCAGTTTGATACGGCTGTTTCCCCAAGGGTTGCAAGGCAGAAAGCTCCTGACTCAACCGTTGCCGGATATGCCAATACATTCATATTTCCGGATATAAACGCCGGAAACATCGGTTATAAGATAGCTCAGAGAGTCGGTAATTTCGAGGCATACGGACCGATTCTTTTAGGGTTAAATGCCCAGGTAAACGATCTTTCAAGGGGCTGCAACGGTACGGAAGTATATTCTATGGCAATAATCACGGCGGCTTTAGTATAAATGGTCTGGCCGGCCGATTGGGACAAACCGAGTGCATCAAATAGTGCCTTAGCCGCCAGATTCTCCTCGGGGATCTGGCATGGAGAGGGCACTATATATTTTAAATACAGATATTTCAAACCGGATCACACCGGAAACGATCATAACGCAAAATATCCTCTTGTGCTTCATCTTCACGGCGCAGACGCATTCGGAGACGATAATTCCCTCCAACTTGAGCTTCATGACATCGGTACTATGTTTGCAAGGGACTCATGGCAAAAAGAGCATCCCTGCTATGTGCTTGTGCCTCAGTGCGACCAGTTCAGACACTGGTCAAGAACTGATATTTCAAAAGAAGTGCAGAAATTCGTTGTCCATTTTACAGAAGCTTTCAAGGATATCGATACTGACAGAATCTATGTATATGGATACAGTGCGGGAGGATTAGGGACATTCACCCTGATAAAGAAATTTCCGGAATATTTTGCTGCCGCGATCCCAATATGCGGGGCTACAAGCGGAGACAATATAAAGGAACTGCTGAAAATCCCTATATGGATGGTTCATGCGGAAGATGACAGGATCGTCAAAGCCTCATACGGAAATATAGGAGAAACCTCAAAATTCTATATGGGTTCCGCTGAAATATATGAGGTTCTGAAAAAATATATAAATAAAGATACAGATATCAGATATACAGAATATCCCAAAGGCTGGATGAAGGATTTCTTCGGAGTTAATCCGCATTGTTCTTGGGTCGCGGTCTCGGATGAAACCTTTGGCAAAGATATCCGACGCTGGCTTTTCAGTAAATCCCGTAATCACAGATAAAGCTGCTGCAATACTGATAAATCCGGTATTTCGCTCGAAGAGCAGTGTGATATCGGATCTTTATTTGTTCGTATAATATAAATTATGCGAACTATTAGTATAATCTAAATACACCGAATACCAATCCGAGGATCTTACAGTCATTTACGATTATCGGCTCCATATCATCATTCTGAGGCTGCAGCCTGATGTGACCGTTTTCCTTATAGAAATTCTTGACCGTTGCCGAGTCATCGACAAGCGCTACGACAAGATCACCGTTTTTTGCTGAATTAGTTTCTTTGACAAATACATAGTCGCCGTCATTGATCCCGATATTGATCATGCTGTCACCCTGAACCCTTAATGCGAAGCATTGTGAATTAGGTGCCATTTCCACGGGCATCGGGAAATAATTTTCAATATTCTGCTGGGCAAGGATCGGCTGGCCGGCTGCTACAGAGCCTACAAGCGGTATATTTGTCACTTCGCGGCGGCTCAGGTTGAAATCATCATCTAAAATCTCTATAGCTCTGGGTTTTGTCGGATCACGCCTGATATATCCGTTTTTTTCAAGAGTTTCAAGGTGCGCATGTACCGATGATGTGGATTTCAGGTTCACAGCCTGACAAATATCGCGTACTGCCGGCGGATATCCCTTTTCAAGTATCTGCTGCTTGATATATTCCAGTACCTGCCTTTGCTTTTCACTTATCTTTCCTTTGGACATTTTACGCAATTTCCTTTCTTTATTCCCTGTAATTAAAATCCTGCATAATCAAATTCGTGTGCATTTCTTATAACAACGACCGTAGTCACGATCTGCAACTACGGTCATTATACCACAATATGATCAAAAACAGAACATATTTTCGGAAATTATGTTCGATTTAATTCCCCTGCCTTGCGGGTGAAGAAATCCCTCTGTTCGTCGCTTGTAATGATCCGCAGAGGCTTATTCTGCTCCATGCGATAGCCATGGTTTGAAAGATATGCCCCGTATGAGCGAAATGCTCCTTTTTTAAGTGATATGACCTGTGCTTCCCGAAGTCTGTCATTTTCTCTTGCCAAACGGTAACCGGCAGAACTGTCCCGTAAAGCCTTATCTACGATTTCCGAACACTTTTTATCGTTATTCGATCTGCCCATTTCGGTTTCTATGTATATGATATAGCCGGGTTTTGCGCCGTTCTCATTATTTCCCGCATCCACGCAATAATCGGAAATCCCGGTACCCATACGGCTTGCGAGAAGGTCTGTCGCCTGTTCCAGCTGCCTCGTATTTATCTTTTCATCGGCAAGGTTCAATAACTGATTCTTCCGGTAGGAAATGCTTATGACAGGCATCCTACCATAAAAATCGACAACCTTTACCACGTCCTGTACCGAGTAGCGGTAAAGACCTGACAACGTCGTAGCTATCAGTTCGTATTCTTTGCCCTTTTCTACTTCCCACGCCGTCAAAGGACGGGCTGCATCACCGTCCACGGGGAGAAACTCGTAGAACGCCGCATCTGGAAGCATTGTATAGTAGGCGTCTTCATCATTTATTCGCAAAGATATGCCAATATTGCTCTCGGAGGTTGCATAAACGAAATAATGTATCGGCGTGATCCCGAAGTATTTTTTTAGCGACTTCATATAACGCGCAAAAAGGCTTCCACCCGCAACACAGACATATTTTAGATCAGGCCATATTTTGATAGCGAGGTTTCCGCCGTCGCCGGGGAAAATATTCTTTAATTCGTTCGCTCTTGCCGGATCGGGAGGAAGATTTTCAGAAAGATAAGACTTCCATTCCTCACTGATGCAAAACTGATCGGAAACGCTTCCGGTTCCAATGTCCTTTATAAAGGCATCCCAGTTCTTGCACAGATAATCAAACAGTCCTACTATCTTATGCACAAATATCCCGTGTATGGCGGTCACGGAGCGCTCAGCCAGAGCGAATCTGAGCTTCATGTACAGCATGTCTTCGAGCTTATCGGGGAATAACACCTCCTTCGGCGCAGTAAACAGGTCGTAATCTATAGTGTCCTCTGTTTCCATGAAACGATAGGGCGCACCTGCGCGAACCCCGCTCATTGTGCCGTTCTCCATGAATGTCCTGAAAAATTCCCCAATATAAAATATCTTTCTTCTGTCCGTGGTTCCGGGACGCTTTAAAAGATAATCATTTATGCACTCTTCTACCCCGTCAATCCAGTATTTACGCTGGATTTCTATGTCATTTGCAGTTAAAGGCACGTATTTAGGCTGGTCGGTGCTTCCCGCACTTATGCAATAAAAGGCAGTACTGTCGGCAGAAAGTATATTCTCCTCTCCCTTCAGCATCCTGCTGATATAGTCCTCGTAATGCTCCCAGTCAGTCAATGGAACCTTGTTTTGGTATTCCTGAATAGAGTCAATATGGGCGAAATCATACTTTTTTCCGTATTCGGTTCCGGCATTCTTCTTTATAATTGATAAAAGCAAATCATTTTGAACCTTGTCCGCATTTTCTGATAATGATTTCAAATTTGTCAAAACACCCGTAGACATATCTATTCCTCCTCTATAAAACACAGTTTTATATCTGACTTACACCGGTCGGATGCTGATACCGTAACTCGGCAAAATACGCCTCGAACGGTATCATGCTCCTCTATAAAACGCAGTTTTATATCTGACTTACACCGTTCGGATGCTGATACCGTAACTCGGCAAAATACGCCTCGAACGGTATCATGCTCCTCTAATGAATACAATTCATTATCTGACTCAGTCCGGTCGGATGCTGATACCGTAACCGCCTAAAACACAGGCGTAACGGTATCATGCTCTGAAAAATGTATTTTAATTTTGACGCTGATAATATTATAAACCGCATAAATACTCATGGTCAATAAATCGGTGAATAAAAATAGAAAATATGTTCGATTTTTGCTTGACATCCGAAAATATGTTCGATATAATCATTTGCACAAACAAATGTTCGCAACACATGTTCGATTTTTAGGAGATGCTATGACTGGAAATAACACTAATACAAGAACAAATAAGATAATAGCAAGAGCCAGACTTCGCAGAAAAAAAGAACAGTATAAAAAGATGCTTCGTCTTGTGATGTCACTTCTTATAGTTATGACTATCGCGACATTTACGCTTTCGATCAGATCTTTCGCAAGTGACAGGGAGGCGGAAATCCCTTCATATAAGTACTACACGACCTATACGGTTCAGGATGGTGAAAGCCTTTCTGCGATTGCAGGAAGATATATTACGGATGAGTACTCTTCCATGGATAAATATATTGCAGAGATCGTATCTATCAATCATCTGATATCTTCAGCGAGGATAGATGCGGGACAGAAGCTTGTTCTTCCCTACTATTCGTCCGAATTAAAATAGGCGGTTGTTTTTCAGAGTTCTATGATCGTGCCACCCTTCCAAATATGCTCAAGATCATAGAACTCTCTTGCTTCTTTATCAAAGATATGAACTATTATGTCGGTATAGTCCATGAGTATCCAGTTTGATCTGTCTCTTACGTGTCCCTCAATATTCTTCACGGGTATGTTTTGTTTTATCATATATTCTTCAACGGCTTCCTGCAAAGCATCCATCTGATTTATATTATTAGCCGTGGCCAGTATGAAATAATCCGCTATGTCTGAAAGCTCTGATATATCTATGATCCTGATATCCTCGGCTTTTTTTGCGTCAATAGCCTCATATATGCCCTTTACAACATCTTTAATATCACTCATTTTCGTTCCCCTGTTTTTTGTGAGGCGTTCTAGCGCCTTTTTCTACTTGCCGCCGCGCAGCTTTAGCTGCATCTCATCGGCGGCAATCCTTGGTTTATTTGTGAGGCGCTTCAGCGCCTTGCCTGCTTGCAATAATACTCATATGTTTTGCGGGTTTCCGGATCTATCGCCGCTGTTTTGCTGTTTAAGTAATTCAATGTGTCATATAGGATTTTTTCTACAGCCCTGTCTATATCGGTAAAAGCGAGCTCCCTAACTTCCTTAAGGTTTTTTGCCTGATCCCGTCTCGGCTCAATATAGTCTGCCGTAAAAATGATCTTTTGCAGCAGGCTCATTCCCGGCTCACCCGTTGTATGCGTCCTAATGGAATTGATAATGTCTTTATTCCGTATATCATATTTGTGCTCCGCGAGATATGCTCCAAGCTTGGAGTGTATAAGCGCCGGATTCTTTTTTTCTATCTCTGTAAGTCTGATCCCGTATTTATCGCAAAGCTTAAATTTCTCGTCGTTTGATATACACTTCGCGCAGTCATGAAGAAGTCCCGCGGTAAATGCATCGTCTATATCAGCGCCATATCGCATCGCAAGACAGGATGCCGTGTAGGCGACTCCAAGTGTATGCTGGTATCTGTCTTTATCAAGCGTTTTCTTGATCTTCTTTTTTATTTCATTGTTTTTTTCAGTCATCTGTATAATCCGTTCTTTATTATATATTCAGCAACCTTTTCCGGAACATAAGGACGTATATCCTTACCATTGCCGGCCATTTCACGTATCATGCTGGAGGACAGATCCGAAATGCTTATATCAATGATTCTTATCGCTGCGTTATATCTGCTTTCATATTCCCTGATCTTATGTATAAGACCTGTTTCGGAATGATCCGCGTCACCTTTTCTGGCTGCTACTGCTATAACACAGTGCCCGAAAATATATCCCGGCTCCCTCCATTTATCAAGCATAAAAAGCGTATCAGCGCCGATAATGAAATAATAAGTCGAATGAGGATCAGCTTCAAGAAGCTCCCGTATTGTATCACAGGTATAAGTATTTCCCGTACGCCTGATCTCTATATCGGATACTTCAAGAAAAGGCTCCTCTTCTGCCGCCAGATTGCACATTTCATACCTTTTATCGGCAGGAAGCACATCCATATCCTTTTTTAGATATGAAACACCGCTTGGCATAAGCATTACTTTGCTGAGAGCAAGCTGTTCATAAGCGCTTTTTGCAAGCCTTACATGCTGGTTATGAATAGGATTAAATGTTCCCCCTAATATTCCGATACTGTTACTGCTCATAGTTTTATTTGGGTAATTCTATCTTAGGCTTTTTTGCAGGTCTGTATAAAACGAATTTTCTCCCTATGACCTGAACCGCGGCAGATCTTGTTCTTTCCGCAGCAGTATCCGCTATGGATCTCACATCATCTTCACAATTTTTTTGTACGGATACCTTGATGAGCTCTCTTGCTTCCAAAGCATCATCCAGCCCTTTAACGATCTCGGTAGTCAGTGATTCCTTGCCAATCTGATATATGGGATCCATATTCGTGGCAAGACCTTTTAAATACGCTCTTTGTTTGGATGTAAGTGTCTTCAATTTGTGCTCCTTATAAGGCTTTATCTATAATAGTCGAAGTAATGTCCGTACATTCTGACGGTGTCGCCGTCCTGTATGCCAAGATTTCTAAGCTCCGCATCTATACCGTTATCTTTAATAAACTTCTGAAAAAACAGAAATCCCTTCTCGGAATTTAAGTTTGTATATCCAAGCATCTTTTCTATCCGCGGGCCTTCTATGACATATTCCTTATTCTTGCTGTCATAGCTTACGGAATAAGGCTCCTTAGGTGATACATGGTATTCAGGGAAGTACTCCTGCTCGAATCTTGCTCCCTCATCCTTATGCTTTAACACAAGCTCCGAGACATAATACAGGAGTTCATTTAAGCCCTCACCGGTCGCGGCACTTATAGGAAAAACTCTTGTTTCCCCTGACTCATACCTGTCACGTATCTTCTTGATGACAGTATCCCTCTCATCCTCAGATAACACATCCAGCTTGTTTGCCGCTATCACCTGAGGTCGTTTGGACATATCGGCATTATAGGAAACAAGCTCATGGTCTATCTTCGCTATATCCTCTACCGGATCGCGTTCCTCGGTGGAAGCTGCGTCAACCACATGGATAAGCACCTTTGTACGCTCTATATGGCGAAGAAAATCATGTCCGAGTCCTACGCCTTCGGCTGCACCCTCTATAAGTCCGGGAATATCAGCCATTATAAATCCCGGCGCGTCGTCAAGGTCTACAACTCCGAGATTAGGCTCCAATGTCGTAAAATGATAATCAGCTATCTTCGGTCTGGCATTTGTAACCCTTGAAATAAGGGTCGATTTACCGACATTCGGATAGCCCACAAGCCCTACATCAGCGATGCATTTGAGTTCCATGGCGATCTGTACCTCAATGGCATCTCCGCCGGGTTCCGCATACTGTGGTATCTGCATGGTCGAGGTCGCGTAATGCCAGTTTCCCTTGCCGCCTTTTCCGCCGGGAAGCGCAGTAAAGCGCAGGTTCTCTCCTGACATATCAGTGATGACCTGATGAGAATTAGCTTCAAATATAACCGTCCCCTCCGGAACCTTGAGTATGAGATCCTTGCCGCTCTTTCCGTGACGACGGTTTCCTCCGCCCTCTTCTCCGTTCTCTGCCGCGAATTTCCTTTTATATCGGAAATTCTGCAGGGTGCTCATACCCTTATCCACCTCAAAGATGACGTCTCCGCCCTTGCCGCCGTCCCCGCCGTCAGGACCTCCCGCAGCGACATACTTTTCCCTGTGAAAGCTTACGTGTCCGTCTCCGCCCTTACCGGATCTGATTGTTACCTCTGCATGATCTGCAAACACCAAAACACCCCTAACTGTGAAAAGGCTTCGGACAAATATAGTCCGAAGCCCTAAATAAACATACCGAAAAAGCTTACTTTGCCTCTACAGCGTATACGCTTGCCTGTTTCCTGTACTTATCCTTCCTCTCAAAACGAAGGACTCCGTCTATCAGCGCATAAAGCGTGTCATCTCCGCCTCTGCCGACATTCTTGCCGGGATGGATATGAGTGCCTCTCTGCCTGTAGATGATATTTCCGGCCTTGACAAACTGCCCGTCAGCTCTCTTGGCACCAAGTCTCTTTGCTTCGGAATCACGGCCGTTCTTTGTGGAGCCGACTCCCTTTTTATGTGCAAAGAACTGAAGATCAAGTCTAAGCATCTTTTTAACCTCCTTAAGCCTCTAACACCTTTACATATTTTCGTCCGTACTGCTCCTCTATCGAAACCATCCCGAGATGGAATGTGCGGAGCAGGAGCTCTGATCTTTCCGTAGGCTTATCCATAAGCTTTGCTTCAATGAAGCCTTTATTTCTGTCAATGTCCACAACCAGCGGTTCATCCGGTAAAAACTGCTCTATAGCGTTAACCGTATTTATCGTCAGCATGGAAACTGCGGAACATATTATGTCATTGCCGGCTTCTGCAAAAAGCGCATGTCCGGACACCCTGAAGCCTGTGATGTCCATTGCTTTATCTCTGGTGATCAGAACCTCTATCATACACCGATCATGCGTTGATCTTTTCGATCTGAACCTTTGTGTATGCTTGCCTGTGACCGTTCTTCTTGTGATAGCCGGTCTTTCTCTTGTAGTGGTATACGATGACCTTTTTACCCTTGACCTGATCCTGCACCTTGCCTGTGACAGACGCTGAATCTACAAGTGGAGTACCGATAGTCATCTTCTCTCCGCCTACTGCGAGAACCTGGTCGAAAGTCACATCGTCTCCTGCCTCGGCGTCAAGCTTCTCTACATAGATGACGTCGCCCTCGGAAACCTTATACTGCTTTCCACCCGTCGCAATTATTGCGTACATATGGCACCTCCTTATAATTACTCGCTGCTTTCGGTGGTATCCCTTATCTGACACACTTATACCGAACCCATGCGGCATACCGCACTATAATAGCAACTGGACGACATAAAGTCAAGTCTGGTACAAAATTAATGAAGATAATACTATGCGATAATACTATGCCTCATGTCCTGTTTTTTACGACTTCACGTGATGAACAGATCTTGTCCGCTACGGTCAGTATCCAGCCTCCTCTTGATGTAGGAATATGGAAAAACGTCAGGGGCCACATATGGCTTTCTATCATCTTCTGCTCTTTTCTCGTTATATGGAAATCAGCTTCCGCATTATGGCTTGCTATCGCAGGATGATGATAGCCATGCAGATTATCGCCTTTATAATGCCAGTCATATAAGAAATAATCATGAAGAATGCTTGCTCTCACAAGCTTTTGCTCATCCGCTCCTATATGAAGCCTTCTGTTGATTATAAATGCTGTGCGGGCAACATCCATACAGTGATCATAGGTGCTTTTATTGCCATGCTGAATGAAATCCTGCATACGGGTGACTTTCGGATCTTCCGAAACAGGACTTGCCATAGTCCTAAACTGCCTCTCTTCTTCAGTTGTCATTTCAAAAACCGGTCTTATCATTTTTCATTTTCCGGCCTCTTAAACCGCAATCTGAATGCTTCCACGATCTTCTCAGCAGTTATGCGGTTTTTAACCGATCTGAAGCTCTTTATATTTCTCAGATGATGCCGATCCTTTAATGATGCGGTCTTCATATATTCCGAAACATTTTCGGATAACTCTCTTTTTGCGACTATTGCGCTGTTTTTTGCCGCATTCACTACGGCAACCGGGCCTGATACTGCAAGCTCATATCCTGCCTGCATCCTCTTGTCAAAAGAGGTCTGTATATTTTCCATGCGCTCAAGCATATCAGTAAGGCTTGCCACGGTCACTGTGATATCAATCCCCAGCAGGAACATAAATATAAGAGCCAGCAGCTCATTCCTTAACGGATGCTCATTCATTGGGAGAGATGCCATAAACGGCAGGAGAAACCTTACTATAAGGACTCCCGCTATGCCGAAGCCGCAGGTTGCGGGAAGACAGATTCTTCCGTTTAAGTTAAGCGGAACTTCGCTGTAATCCCACCATATCGCGTGAAACAGGCGTTCCAGAACATATGATGTTACATATTCAATAACTGCGCTAAGCACTGCGCAGATAATGAAGATCTGCCAGACAGGGGTTTTGTATTTATCCTCTAGTGCCGGAAGATGTCCGAATATAAGCATAGCAAGCACCACAGAGATACCATATATGGGGCAGATCGGCCCAAAGAGAAATCCCCTGTTTTCCCAACGCTTGTCCTTTGCTGTGCAGTAAATACACTCATAGATCCAGCCTATGAAAGAAAAGAATATAAAAGCTATGAAATACTGTGCAACTATCATTATATCGGACTCTTAGTGTTTATTTCCGTTTAATATGTCAATAAGCGGGCGTCTCTTCTTCTGCCGCACGATCTCAGCGATGCCAAGCTTTGTAAAATCGATAAAGCAGCAATTTGACTGGTCATATTTTAATGCATCTTTCAGCCTCTCTTCAAGTGCCAAATGATCTTCCCTGCTTTTCATATTAATGAAATCCACCAATATCATTCCTGAAAGGTTTCTTATCCGAAGCTGTCTGGCAAGCTCGGAAGCGGCTTCAAGGTTTATCTCTAAGAAAGTCTCCGCCTTTGACCCTTTAGACGAAGCCTTCCCGGAGTTTACATCAATAACCGTCATAGCCTCAGTCCTGTCTATGACAAGATATCCGCCGCTTTTAAGCCAGACCCGCCTTTCGTATACTGATTCAATGGTAGATTCGATCTTATGAAGCTTGATAAGCTTAAGCATTTCATCCTGATAAAGCTCTGTCTTAATATCAGGATAATTCTCCGACATTATATCATATATATCCGGCAGATCGGTAACTATCCTCGTAACCTCACCGAATCTGCAGTCCCTGACAGCCGATATAAAAGGATCATCCGAAGAATACAACCTGCTGAACGGTGTCCTGCTTCCGGATCTTTTTATGATATCATCAAGCTTTGCGGCTAATTCAGCAATTTCCCGTGAAATATCCTCACCTGATACATGCTCAGCTTTTGTCCTTATAGTCACATCATGATCTGTTTTTAACGATCCCAAAAGACTGTCCAGTCTCTCTCTTTCGGCCTTATCCTCTATTTTTTTTGAGATATGGAGTGCGGGGCTCCTGTCCTCAGATAGAGAAACCACGGCATATTTTCCCGCAAGGGACAGCTTTTTCGTTACGGCAGCTTCCTTGCTTCCTGCTGCTTCTTTTGTGATCTGTACGGGGATTTCCGCACCGGGCTTTAAGCTTTCACCGTTCTTTAATGAAATAAAACCCTTTTCTCCGCCAAGGTCTATGAAAGCAGATGAGATACTTGACACCACATCAGTCACTTTTCCGATAACAATGTCTCCCACATTTAAGCCGTCATTGTCATCAGACATGAGGATATCCTCGATAACTCCGTCAAGCAGAACAGCCAGCACTCTTCTATCCCTGTATTCGCTGATTACGCACATCACCTGTCTTTCAGCCACAGCTAAAATTCCTCACCCACCGCGGACAAAGGAATAAGACCGCCGTCTTCTCCGGCATAAGTATAGAGCTCATGTCTTGTGATCATCAAAGCGGTCTTCGTAAGCTCATATCCCGCCTTTTCATATAACGCCCCGATAACAAGCTCCGGCTTTATATTGTCCTTTGATCCTGCCGATACTTTCATATATATATTACTGTCACTGTCAGTTTTGATATCATATATCAACGGTCGTATATCAACCTCACGGAAGTCCGGATCATCGGATGGCGGATTATCATTGTTACTGGATTCCATTGTTTTTGTATTGTAGGAGGCTTTTTTTATGCGTCCGGGATGTTTTGATTTTTTTACCGGTTTCCTTACTGTATAAGAATCACTTTTTTCAAGCTCTGAAACAGCTTTATCAATATCAAACGGGGCTTTACAGCCCTCTCTGAATGAAACTATATAATCCGCAGCCCTCACTGAAGCCATAGCGTTCTCGCATTTATCCGGAAGCAGCACACAGTCAGTCACTTCGATACCCTCGGCCTGCTCCTTGTTCATGGAAGATATTATGGCTTCAGACGACAGGGCTTCCGTAACCTCTACATCAAAATACTCCGCGTCCGATTCATAACCTACAGATAAAGGCATGGCAAATGACATCTTCTGATGAGGCGAAAACCCCTCAGAATATACGACTTTCAGACCTGCCCGTCTGTTGAGCCTCT
>JAFUWM010000020.1 GCA_017483425.1 Lachnospiraceae bacterium
GTAAATATCCAAAAATACACCGTCGAATAAAAATGCTCAAAAAACCACATATGATCCAGCAGTGCCATCCTGTATCCGTCCACCACATAAAATACCGGATTGAGCTTAAACACTATCTGCCATGGTCTGGGAAGGTTATTTATATCCCACATTATTGGCGTGATCCAGACGCCTACCTGCAGCAGTATGCTTATGATCTGACCGAGATCCCTGAAAAAAACGATCACGGAGCAGGTAATATACGAGATCCCGAGAACCAGCAGAAAAGTACAGAGTGAAAAGTAAAAGATCTGTATCCAGTATACATTGGGGTAGATGCCGTTAAGTATCAGGATAATAAGCGTCACCGCCACAAGAAACACATGGATAAAAAGCGTTGACATTATCTTGATGATCGGAAGAATACTTATCTTAAATACGACTTTTTTTACCAGAAAAGAGTATGCCAGAAGCGCTCCCGTACCGGAACCCCATGCATCCGAAAAGAAAAACCAGGGCACTATCCCGACTATAAGCCAGCAGACGAAAGGATAGTTCTGCGTCTCAGATACCGGTGTCCTCCCGCCCATCGTAAACACAAACCAGTACACAAGCACTGTTACCGCAGGCTGTAAAAAGATCCAGACGATGCCCATATAGGAGCCCGCGTACTTAGAGCGGAAATCATTCTTCGAGAGCTTCCAGATCAGCTTCCTGTTAGCCCAGAGCTCCTGCGGGAGGATTATGATCCTGTCATACAGCTTGGCAAATACGATAAACGCAGCCCACAGCACTATGACGGAGATGCATTTTTTTATAAGCTCCTGCATGGGAACAGCAAGCGGATTATGATGAAAAACAATATAACAGGTCCAGATCACGGCTATAACCGCGACAACCATTATAACTTTTTTCTTTTTGGTCATTTTATCCCGCGGGATGTCTTATATTCCGCAAAATCCGGCCATCCCCTGTCTCTGTCGTTTATGTTAAGCTCCCCGCCGATCTCGGGCCATTCAACCCCTATCTCGTTGTCATTATAGGGAAGTCCGCCCTCATCCCCGGGATGATAGAAATCAGTACATTTATAGCAGAACTCCGCCGTATCCGAGAGGACCAGAAAGCCGTGCGCGAAATTCTTCGGGATAAAGAACTGTTTTTTATTCTCCTCCGAAAGCAGCGCTCCGAACCACTTCCCAAAGGTTGGAGATCCGGCTCTCAGATCGACCGCCACGTCATAAACCTCGCCCCTTACTACCCTCACGAGCTTATCCTGGGGATGCTCTATCTGGAAATGCAATCCTCTGAGCACTCCTTTGGTGCTTGAGCTCTGGTTGTCCTGTACGAAGACCTCCGGTATGCCCGCCTCCTTGAAGTCGTTATAATTATACGTCTCCATGAAGTATCCCCGTTCATCTCCGAAAACCTGCGGCGTGATGACCTTCAGCCCTTCGATTTCGCATGTTTCTACGCTGATCTTACCCAATTCTATGCTCCTTATATTATCGTATGTACACATCCAGATCCACGCGCCCTGTAATCCCGTCCACGCTTCCGCTAGATGTATACTGCCAGAGATTATAATCCCCCTCATATGTCGGGCCTGCCGCACGGTACTGCGCAAGCCACTTTGTATATGGCGCAAGCACCTCCATATTAAGACGGTTTGTCATCCATGTCTTGTTGGCATACACTCCCGCTTTGTATCCGAGGCTCTCCGCTGTCTCACAGAAAGTCCTGACTATCTCCGTCCTCGTCGCTGCATCCAGAGCATCGGCCCGCCCTCCGTTCACATTCCCGGAGCTTTCCACATCCAGAAATACCGGAAGCGCGAGATCTGACGCGTTCACAAGCGAAGCCACGGCTTCTGCCTCTTCTCTTGCTTCGTCGATACTCACGGCCTGAGTGAAGAAGTACACTCCCGTCCTCACTCCTGCGGCCTTTGCTCCTGCAAGATTCTGTCTGAAATACGGATCCTCTACGAGTACCCCTGTGCTGGAGCCTCTGTAGCCCGCCCTTATTATCGCGAATTCTATACCAGAAGCTTTGACCCTGTTCCAGTCTATTTCCTTATTATACTTTGATACGTCTATGCCGAGGGTTCCCTGCGGGAGCTCTGCGCTTCCTGAAACCGTCCCCTCTCCTTCACTCTCGGCCTCGACCTCCCTCTCATCGGGAGTTGCCGCTGTATCCTCCGCAGTAGCGTCAATGTCTGACTCCTGCATGACTATACTTCTTATCCCCGAGGATTCCTTATACTTTATCTTAGGTTTTACAGTGATGGATGAGGTTTCGACAATACCCGATCCGTTCGTGGCTTCCACGGTATAATCTCCGGGAACCATCTCACCAAGGTATATGACACCATCCCCGTCATCATCCTCGGCTTCAAATGCCTCGCCGCTATCGCCGATCACAAGCGCCGTCCAATGCATCTCATCGGATGCTCCTCCGGTGCTGTTCACTATCTGTATCTTAAGGTCGGATTCGCTCGATGTGAGAAGCAGTACATAGCCGCTGCCCATATCCGGTCCGTAATCCGTTTCGTCATCATAGAAGCTTTCGTCAAGTCCTGCTTCATTATCAGACGCAGTCTCATTCTCAGCTTCAACGCCCTCTTCCGTCCGCTCTTCGTACCCGCCATAAGGCTCTGAGTCCCTGTTAAGGCTTACCGCAAGTATCACGATAAAGGCAAGGCAGTTGAACCCTATTATAAGCGCAGGTATAAGCCATATGCTCCGCTTACTGCGCCCCATATTATATTAAAGTCCGTTAGCTATATCCTTAAGGTACTGCCCGTACGCCGTCTTCTCAAGCGGCTCGGAAAGCTTTAAAAGCTGTTCCCTATCTATATAGCCTTTCTTATATGCGATCTCCTCTATGCAGGAAATATAAAGCCCCTGTCTCTTCTGAAACGCCGAAACAAAATCCGCCGCATCAAGCAGCATGTCATGCGATCCGGTATCAAGCCACGCAAAACCTCTGCCGAGTGTTTCTACAAAAAGATCGCCGCGGCGGAGGTATTCATTATTCACCGACGTAATCTCTATCTCACCCCTCGCTGAAGGCTTTACATTCCTGGCTATATCCACTACGTCATTGTCATAGAAATACAATCCCGGTACCGCATAGTTGCTCTTGGGATGCTCAGGCTTCTCCTCTATGGATATGGCACGCCCGTCCCCGTCAAACTCTACAACGCCGTACTCTGTAGGGTCTTTTACATAGTAGCCGAATATTGTCGCTCCGGTCTTTCTCTCTACCGCAGCCTTAAGCGTCTTTGAAAAGCTCTGACCGTAGAATATATTGTCCCCCAGAACCATGGCCACATTATCGCTTCCAATGAAATCCGCGCCTATGATAAAAGCGTCCGCCAGACCCCTCGGTGACTCCTGTACTGCGTAGCTTATATTGAGTCCAAGCTGGGAGCCGTCTCCGAAAAGCTCCTCAAATCCCGGCAGATCACGGGGCGTTGATATTATGAGTATATCCCTTATCCCTGCCAGCATAAGCGTTGACAGAGGATAATATATCATAGGCTTATCGTAGACCGGCATCATCTGTTTGCTCACAGCCTTTGTGAGCGGATAGAGCCTCGTGCCGGATCCTCCGGCCAGTATTATTCCTCTCATACCTTGTACATCCTCTTGTAATAATCCTGATAGCTGCCGGATGTCACATTTTCCATCCAGTCGGAATGCTCCAGATACCATTTCACAGTGAGCCTTATCCCGTCCTCAAACTTCGTATCGGGAAGCCAGCCAAGCTCCTTGCTTATCTTATCAGGCGCTATCGCGTATCTCCTGTCATGACCTTTCCTGTCTTCCACGAAGGTTATCAGGTCTTCCGAAACGTTTGCTTTCCTCGGATCATCATCAGGAAGGATTTCCTGCAGGGTCTTTATTATCGTCTTTACTATCTGTATATTCTCGCGCTCGTTATGTCCGCCGATATTGTATTTCTCCCCGGGCTTTCCCTTTTCTATGACCATATCAATGCCCTTGCAGTGGTCATCCACATAGAGCCAGTCACGCACGTTTTTACCATCTCCGTATACCGGAAGCTTCTTTCCGGATAAGGCATTGTTTATGATAAGAGGGATCAGCTTCTCCGGGAACTGATACGGACCGTAGTTATTAGAGCAGTTCGTGATATTAGCCGGAAAATGGTATGTATCGACATAAGCCTTAACCAGAAGATCCGCTGACGCCTTGCTCGCTGAATACGGCGAATGCGGATCATACGGCGTAGTCTCATAGAAATAATCCGCCGGATCGCTCAATGAGCCGTACACCTCATCCGTAGACACATGCAGGAATTTCTTTCCCTCCTTAAAGCTTCCGTCCTTGTTCTCCCATGCCGCCTTTGCCGCATTAAGCATGACGGCGGTTCCCAGCACGTTGGTCTCCACAAAGACCTCCGGATTTACGATAGAGCGGTCAACGTGGCTCTCTGCCGCAAAATGTACCACTACGTCTATATCATTCTCCGCAAATATCTTTTCGATCGCTTCTTTATCCCTGATATCCGCCTTGATAAAGGAATAATTCTTCCTGTCCTCGACTCCGGAAAGGTTTCCCAGATTTCCCGCATATGTGAGCGCATCGACATTTATAATCCTGATGTCATCTCCGTATTTGCGGAACATGTAATAAACGAAATTTGAACCGATAAAGCCGGCACCCCCCGTAACCAGATAAGTACGCATAACATCTCCTTTTTAATTGACAAATTACAACTTTTAAGTATACCAAATGCCGTACCTTGTTTCAAACCCGATACAATTCAGCGCATAGCCGCCGCGCCGAATCGCGATACGCACGCTGTAATTATGAGCCAGACTAAAACAATATATCCGATAAGGTAAAACGAGAGATAATACATGGTCCATGTAGCGGGAGCCGTCAGAAAAAGTATCGGCAGTCTGAGCACTACCGCAGACATGGCGATAAAAAGCTTCCACTTGCGCTTTGCCAAAAGATATATCCACGCTATGACTATCACGCATATCGGTATGATTATATCCCATACGAGTCTGTAAGTGATCCTTTCGGAAAAGTCCTCCCTGAGAGCCCCGAGAAAAAGTATGAACCGCTGCCTTAAGCCCTCGGATAACGGTCTGTTAAATACCGCGTTCCACGAGACAAACTCTCTCTGATTGTCATTCTGCTCATCGGGATCAAACAGGTAATACGCACCTGTGACATTGGTAGGATTCGTCCTTCCGTGGATCGCCGACGTGTCTATGAAAACCTTTATCCTCTCCTTTGCCACAGCCTTTGGATGCCTCACGCACAATCCAATAAAGGACCTCATGAAATCACTGTATTCCTCGTCCGTATACTCGGAAATATTCAGATCATATTTCCACAAAAGATCCTCGCCGTTCTCTCCGGGATTATCCAGTATGACCTGCGTTCCCACTACCTTCTCTATATCTTCAAGCAATGCCTTATCCTCAACCGGATCGGCCGCTCTCACTACTTCCGCAAGAGGTCTCAATATGGCGACCACGGAGTAGTCGCTGTTTCCCGATTTGGCTTTCTGGTATGAGGATATCGCCATCATACCCATAAGTATTACGCATACGGTAAATATTTTCTTTTTAAGCGCGAGCATATCCTTATCCTGTATGAAGATGAGCAGTATAACAACAGGCGCGTAAAGAAAGCCTTCACTCCTCCATGTGGAAAGCACCGCAGTCGCAAGTCCGAGGAATAAAAGAATCAGCCACCCTGTTTTACGGCTTCTGTACGATATGCATATGATGTATCCGAGCACAAAGACTTCATAGAAAATATACATTCCCATCCTGAACCCGGAATACTGATAAAGTATTACCGGCGGAAGCAGAAAAGGGATAAGCTTTATTACTATATCCGCTAACGGAAATTTTATCAGAGGTTTCCCCTGACAAAAAGTAAGCTCGAGATCCGTAAGGACATACGACACTATGATACCTGCTATAAAAATCTGAACGAAGATCACGCCTCCGGGTGTGGGGATAAGCTGCAAAAAAAGGTTTTGAAAAAATGATGACAGGAAATGCTGCCAGGGAAGCACATCGTAATGTCTAGCGCTCGCAAGCACGCCTATGTCATCCCAGTACCATGTTCCGGGCCATAGCAGGAGCAGTACGATAAAAAGGATAGTAAAATAAACGGCAAAAAACTGAAGTCCTCGTTTTATTGCCTTATTATCTTCCTTTGCCTGTCTGAATATATAAAAAATGAAGCACCATACAGAGACCAAAAAAAAGAGAAAAAGTCCTTTCTGGATCCAGACATACGGATCCGATATAACAAAATCCAGAAAGCTTTTTCCAATCCCGAGTATCTGCCATAACGCCCACTGGACAATGGCGCAGAGAACGGGTATGATATATGGCTTTATTGTATCACCTGTCTTATTTTCCATCTGTCAAAAACCTTAACGGGTATTCATCATGGTATCTGTGGTCAAGCGAGGCTTCCGTTTCATTCGCGGCGTTGTAGTACCACATTTGCGCTTCCTTTTTATCTCCCGCGTTTCTGTAATATTCTCCCAACTCAAAAGCGGTCTCCGATGTAACATCGCCGAGAGCCAGAGCCCTTAGCGCATACTTCATAAAGCCTTCCCGGTCAGAAGAGACCCTGCAGGATCGCATTATGACATAAAGCTCATCCCGCATACGTCCGGTATCCGTTTCCTGCTCAA
>JAFUWM010000244.1 GCA_017483425.1 Lachnospiraceae bacterium
AACACCTCCTTCGTCCGAATTTTCGCACTAGGCTATTATATAGGGGCGGTTTCCTTTTGTCAACGAAAAAATCAGACCTGTCAGATCAAATTGCGATGTCTACGGACGGCGCCGCTCCTTCTGACGGAGGCGCAGTAAACTCAGCACCTGTGGCTGCGGTGAATATAAGCCCTGCCGGTACCGGGACGGCGCTTATGCTTCCTGATGTGCCCGAAAAGCCCTGCATTGTGCTTCCTTTTTCCTGCATGTGCTTTATCATGCCTTTAAGATAATCCATATCCGCTTTTACTATTGCCTTGCTCTCAGCCGCCCTGTGCTTCTGCTTGAGCTCCTTTAAGTCCTCTTCGCTCATATGAGGATCGACCATCTCCATGTTTTCAAGCTGCTCCATCTGCTGCTCAAGCTCCTCAAGCAGCTCCTCGCCATACTCGGCTATCATAGCGTTCATATCAGCGAGCATCTGATCAGAGGACTCAGAGCTTCTCTCCTCAAAAAGCTCCTCCGCCTCCCGGGTCATATCCTGCCGTTCCTCAAAAACAGCATCCTCCTGCTTTGTTATCTCTTCCTCGGACATCTGGACCAGTGCCTCTTTCATGTCAGATGCGGCTTCCTCCATCCTGTCCGTATTCTCGTCCCTTTTTCTCGTATGCTCTACGAGCTCCTCGAGCTCAAGGTTATGCTTCTTTTTTCTCGCTGCCATTTCCATGCGCTTAGCATGGGTCAGCGCAAGCTGGAGCTCCTCGGGATCCCCGTCTCCGTTTGAGATCTTGCGCTTGACCTCAACGACCTTTCTTTTAGCGGCTATTACCGCCTGGGCAGCGCTTACCGAGGTCTTCGCCCTCTGTATCTTGTTCGCGACCTCTTTATAGCTGTATTTTGATATCTTCTGAAGCTCCTTCTCCTCCTCATCATCATTGGGATTTCCTGCAAGCTCATCAAATGCGTTTTTATTTTTGGAGGATGCAGCGTTAGGATTCCGGGGGTCCTCTGTCGGATTCATGAGCTCCCTGAGCATCGCCCTCATCTTTTTGGCCTTTTTTGCAGACTCGGACTCCTGCTCTTCCTGCATCCCGGGCATATTGGAAAACGGGCTGTATTTACGGGCCTTTTCGGCCATAGCCTTATGATATTCCGAATATAGTGAAGAATCGGTTCTGATCACCATTTCGCTACCTCCTCTATAAAACGCAGTTTTATATCTGATTCTGTCCGGTCGGATGCTGATACCGTAACCGCCCAAAATACGGGCGTAACGGTATCATGCTCCTTGTGCGTATCATGACAAAATCCTTTTGCCGTTACAGATAAAGACAATAATCGTTATCTTCTCTATATATCGGAGATATCGCCTGTTTTATGAACCCCTGAGCACAGTTTTATGGATTATTACAAGAAATTCCGATTTCCCGTGCAAGTCACGCACGTCTTCTTTTGATTAGATATACAATAAGCAGCCCGATAGCCGCGCCCAGAGTGTCGATAAGTACATCCGATATCTTTCCGGCACGTCCAAATACAAATGTCTGGTGCCACTCATCCGTACATGAGTAGAGCATGCTTACAATAAGAGATATTGCGGCTGCCTTTCTGTACGAGGACGTAAAGCC
>JAFUWM010000245.1 GCA_017483425.1 Lachnospiraceae bacterium
CGATGCCTACCGAAATCTTCGAGAAGTCCAGTCCTCCGCAGATGAGTCCGATGATGGGACCTATGATATCTTCAACCACTGATGAGACTATGGCTGTGAAGGCTCCGCCGATTATGATACCGACAGCCATGCTCATTACGTCGCCCTGCGATATAAATTCCTTGAATTCTTTGATAAATGCTTTCATTGGTAATATGACCTCCTGGTGTTGCTTTATTTTATCGATTTATTTTAGCATACACTTCCCTGCACTGCCAGTATCGTTTGACTTGTGTGTAAGGTGCTGTTTGCTTGCAATTTTTGTTATATTATTTTATCAGCTTATGCCACTCCTGCAGGCTCTTGACTTCGCCAAGGCCGTTCTTTTTTACATATGCGATGCCCTCGGCTGCGGATCGTGCCGCTGCCGCCGTGGTTATATAGGTTATACGGTTCTTGACCGCGGCTTTTCTCAGATAGCTGTCATCATGCTTTGAATCCTTGCCTATGGGCGAATTTACGACAAGCTGGATGTCACCGTTTGTCATGTAATCAACTATATTTGGTCTGCCCTCATGCAGCTTCTTCACGTGCTGAGCAGGGATCCCCGCCTCCGTTATCCTGTCGTAATTTCCTTTGGTCGCCATGATCTTGAAGCCGGCTTCATGGAAGCTCTTTGCTATATCTACCACCTCGGGCTTGTCAGTCTTATTCAGTGATATAAGCACCGTACCCTCCTGCGGAAGAGTACTCTTTGCGGCTTCCTGCGTCTTATAGTACGCAAGTCCTGTAGAATCAGCTATTCCAAGCACTTCTCCCGTAGATCTCATCTCGGGACCGAGCACCGGATCAACCTCGGGAAACATATTGAAAGGGAATACAGCTTCCTTTATGCCGTAATATGGTATAGTTCTTTCTTTGAGCTCCGGCACCGGAGAGGACTTGCCCGTAAGCTCTCCCGTCACAATATCCACGGCTATCGGAACCATCCTTATCCCGCAGACCTTTGATACGAGCGGCACGGTACGGCTTGCCCTGGGATTTGCTTCTATTACAAATACCTTGCCGTCCTCTATCGCAAACTGGATATTAAGCAGTCCTTTTACGCCAAGCTCTACCGCCATCCTCTTTGTATAATCCTTGATCGTTGCAAGGTTATCGTCGGGTATATGCTTTGAGGGGATAATACATGCGGAATCTCCTGAATGTATCCCGGCCAGTTCTATATGCTCCATGACCGCAGGCACATAGGCATGCTCTCCGTCGGAGATCGCATCCGCCTCGCACTCCATAGCATGATGCAGGAATCTGTCTATCAGGATCGGTCTGTCGGGTGTGACTCCTACTGCCGCCTTCATGTATTCCTCCATCTGGTCGTCATCATACACGACCTCCATGCCCCTGCCTCCAAGGACATAGGACGGACGCACCATTACAGGGTAGGAAATCTCCGCCGCGACCTTCTTTGCCTCATCAACAGTGGTCGCCATGCCTGATTCCGGCATGGGGATCCCGAGCTTATCCATCATATTTCTGAACTGATCCCTGTCTTCAGCAAGATCAATGACCTCGGGTGAAGTACCGAGTATCTTTACTCCGTTTTTCTTAAGGGAGGCCGCAAGATTCAGAGGAGTCTGCCCGCCAAACTGCGCTATGACTCCATCAGGCTTCTCCACTGCATAGATCGAGAGCACATCTTCCAGTGTAAGCGGCTCGAAATAAAGCCTGTCTGACGTGTCGTAATCCGTGGAAACAGTCTCCGGGTTGCAGTTTACTATGATCGTCTCAAAGCCAAGCTTCTTGAGACTCTTTGCGGCATGGACACAGCAGTAGTCAAACTCTATACCCTGTCCTATACGGTTGGGTCCTCCGCCAAGTATCATTATCCTCTTTTTGCCGGCATCCTTTACAGGCGATCCCTTGTCTGAATTATAAGTAGAATAATAATAAGCGCTGTCTTCGGTTCCGCTTACATGGACGGCGTCATACACCTCGGTCACGCCGAGTGCTTCTCTCTTATTCCTGATATCATCCTCGGATATCTCCAGTATCTCTGCTAAGTATCTGTCGGAGAACCCGTCCTTTTTAGCCTTAATGAGCTTATCATCTGAGGGAAGCGAGCCCTTATCCTTAAGCAGCTCTTCTTCTTCCTCTACAAGCTCTTTCATCTGCTCTATGAAATATTTCTTCACATGGGTCGCATCATAGATCTCGTCTACAGTCGCGCCTTTGCGGAGAGCCTCATACATTTCAAAATGTCTCTCCGAATTCGGCGTCGCGAGCCTGTGCAGAAGCTCCTGCTTTGTAAGCCTGTCATACCCACCCGTATGACCGAGTCCGTATCTGCCCTTTTCCAGTGATCGTATAGCTTTCTGGAAAGCCTCTTTATAATTCTTTCCTATGGACATGACTTCGCCGACCGCCCTCATCTGGGTTCCGAGCTTGTCATCTACTCCCTTGAACTTCTCAAATGCCCACCTGGCAAACTTCACGACTACAAAGTCGCCTCCAGGTCTGTACTGCGAGAGATCGCCCCAGACGCTGTCCTTTAGGTCTTTCAGAGTAAGACCAGTCGCCAGCTTTGCAGATACAAGGGCTATCGGGAAGCCGGTAGCCTTTGAAGCAAGTGCCGAAGACCTTGAAGTTCTCGGGTTTATCTCAATTACGATTATGCGGCCTGATTTCGGATCATGGGCAAACTGCACATTTGTCCCGCCTATGACTCCTATATGCTCGACGATCTTGTAAGCCTGCTCCTGAAGCTTCTTTTGCACATCCTCCGATATCGTGAGCATGGGAGCCGTACAGAAAGAATCTCCGGTATGCACTCCCATGGGATCTACATTCTCTATGAAGCAGACGGTTATCATGTTATTGTCCTTGTCGCGAACCACCTCAAGCTCAAGCTCTTCCCAGCCGGATACACATTCCTCCACGAGAACCTGATGCACAAGGGAAGCCTGTAAGCCTCTCGCGCAGACAGTCTTTAACTCTTCTTTATTATATACAAGGCCGCCGCCTGCTCCGCCCATGGTATACGCGGGACGCAGCACTACGGGGTAGCCCAGCTCCTCCGCTATCTTCAGCGCTTCATCTACAGAATAAGAAACTTCAGAGCGTGCCATCTCTATACCGAGACTGTCCATGGTCTTTTTGAACTCTACCCTGTCCTCACCTCTCTCGATAGCATCAACCTGAACACCTATGACCTTCACCCCGTATTTGTCAAGAACTCCTGCCTTGTATAATTCCGAGCATAGATTCAGACCGCTCTGTCCTCCGAGGTTTGGAAGCAGGGCATCAGGCCTCTCTTTTTCTATTATCTGGGTAAGCCTTTCCACGTTTAACGGCTCTATATAGGTTACATCTGCCGTTTCGGGATCTGTCATGATAGTCGCCGGGTTGGAGTTTACGAGCACTATCTCGTACCCCAGGCTTTTGAGTGCCTTACATGCCTGCGTACCCGAGTAGTCAAACTCGCATGCCTGTCCGATGATGATAGGTCCCGAGCCTATTATCAATACCTTGTGGATGTCTGTTCTCTGTGCCATTTGCTTCCCCTCCGAATTTTATTTATCTGTAGTGTTTTCTGCTGTTTCATCAGTATTGTCTGCTGTGTTTTGGGTTTCCTCTGTCTGCTCTGTCTGAGGTTCGTTCTTTTCCTGCTTTTTTGCCTCTTCCCTGTCTGCCTTTGCCTGCTTTTTCTCTTCTTTTCTCTGCTGCTTCTCAAAGGCTTTTATATTCCTTGAGACCTCCTTGTTTGCGGCCTTACCCATATTCCTTAAATATTTACCTGCTTTTCTAAGCTGCTTTTTATCCTGTCTGTATGGATCATATAAGAAATATGAGATAACTCCCAGCATGAGTATAACTACTCCTATGATCGAAGCAACGGCATAAAATGTCGTGAAGCTGCTCACATGCACTTTTTCCAGCGAGACTACTATCACATAATAAACAAATGCCGCCAACATGACCGGGAATAATATCAGATAAAGCACTCTCAAAATACACTGTATGACTCTGGGTCTTTCTCCATGATTCAGGAGCGTTCCCTCTATAGCCGTAAAGAAGCACAGGAACAATGTGATATCCACGAACATACCGTTCAGGATACCCGATATGATGACAAGGATTACCGACATGAAAAACAGCGCGAACTCGGCACCCTGAAATACGGCCTGGTTTCTCCTTTCCATACCGTCATATTTATCCCCGGAAATACCGTGCATGGAGAGAACCTGCTTCCTCACATCCGCTTCAAGGGCGTCATTTATCTGCCGCTCTTTCTCAGTAGCCGCGAGTGTTTCCGTCACATTGTCCAGCATGCCGTTAAGGTAATCCTGCTGGACGCGTATCATCTCGCTGCGCCTGAGCTCCAGCTCTTTCTTTTTTTCGGCTTCTTCTTCAAGCCGTTTTACCTTTGCCGCGATCGGACTGTTTATATCCGCAGCATAAGTTACCTTTTCGACAGAGATTACTTCCTGTCTGTTTTCATTGTTTTCCATGTCTGAGTCCTCTTCTTCGATCCCTTTTATATAAACTCCGCTACCGCCTTAACAGTAAATATGACAGGCAACTTTCCCGCCTGTCATATCTGAAAAATACTTATCCTGCCTCATCCTTGTCTGTGATGAGATCTATGAGATGTTCGTCGTTCATCTTCCGGCACATGCTTACCAACTGATCTATCGTCACTCCGTGGAGCTGCTGTTTCACGCCCCGGATATTTATCGACACGGTGCGTTCCGCAACCTCTTTATCCCCGACTACAAGGATATAGGGATCTTTCAGATTCTTATATTCCTTGATCTTCTCATTCATGTTTTTATCTGCCGTGTCACATTCAACCCGTACACCGGCATTTTCCAGAATATGTTTCAGCTCCAGCGCATAGTCATTGTGCTCGACCCTGATCGGTACTATGCCGACCTGATAGGGTGAAAGCCAGAAAGGAAACGCTCCTTTGAAATTCTCTATCAGTATGCCGATGAATCTCTCCAGTGATCCGAAAATTGCCCTGTGAATGACTACCGGCTGCACCATCTTTCCGGTCTGATCCTGATACGTGAGGCCGAAATTATGAGGAAGCTGGAAATCAAGCTGCACTGTGCCGCACTGCCATTCACGGCCTATGGCATCCTTTATCTGCAGGTCTATCTTCGGCCCGTAAAAAGCCCCGTCTCCCTCGTTTACCTCGTAACCGCCCTCACCGTATTTCTTGTCAAGGATACGTCTCAGCGCCGCCTCAGCCTGATTCCAGTCCTCGATATCTCCCATGAAATCTTCGGGTCGGGTCGAAAGCTCCGCCCTGTAGGTGATACCGAACGTCGAATATATCTCATCCGCTATGGAAATGATGTTTTCTATCTCTTCCTCTATCTGTGCCTGTGACACGAAAGTGTGGTCATCATCCTGTCTGAAAGCCTGCACCCTGAAAAGACCGTTCAATGCCCCGCTCTTTTCCTTGCGGTGTACCATGTCAAGCTCGTTATATCTGATGGGAAGCTCTCTGTATGAATGATTTGTTCTGGCATAGGTCATCATGGCGTTGGGACAGTTCATGGGCTTAGCTGCCATCACGTCATCAGCATCGGGAGTCCAAGTGGTTCCGGGCACTATGAACATATTGTCCTGATAATGAGCCCAGTGTCCGGATATAAGCCAGAGCTTTTTATTATTTATGACCGGAGCGGAGATCTCCTGATAGCCGTTCCTGTCATGTATCTGTCTCCAGTATTCGATAAGCGCCCTGTACGTCCTCCATCCTCTGGGAAGCCAGTAAGGCATGCCGGGCGCCGTCTCATGGAACATAAAGAGCTGCAGCTCGGGTCCCAGCTTTTTGTGATCTCTTTCTTCCGCCTCTTTTACAAAGGCAAGATGCTTTTTTAATTCATCCTTTGAGGGGAAAGCATAGATATATATCCTCTGCATGGAATCATTTTGGGCATCGCCTCTCCAGTAAGCGGCGGATACAGCCTTTACCTTGAAAGCCGCTTGTAAAAGCTCCGCGGAATTATCCACATGAGGACCGCGGCAGAGATCCACGTAATCATCTCCCGTATAATAAATGCTTATCGTCTCGCTCTCGGGAAGATCCTTTATGATCTCGGTCTTATACTTCTGATCCTTGAAAAGATCAAGAGCGTCTCCTTTGGATATCTCTTTTCTGGTCCAGTTCTCCTTGCGCTTCAAGATCTCGCGCATCTTATCCTCTATCGCTTCAAAATCCTCCGGCGAAGCAGGCCTCGGCAATACAAAATCATAGTATGCGCCGTCCGCTATCTGCGGTCCTATCGCATACTGCACATCTTTCCCGAATATCTCTATGACGGCTTTGGCCAGAACGTGCGCCAGTGAATGTCTGTATAACGCTAAATATTCTTCTCTCTCCATGACGGTGATCCCCTCCATTTTTGC
>JAFUWM010000246.1 GCA_017483425.1 Lachnospiraceae bacterium
AATGGGCTGCGGAGTCAGGGGCGGAGGTAGTGCTTACAGAGGATGTACAGGCCGGAACAAAAGATGTGGATGCCGTATATACGGACGTATGGGTTTCCATGGGAGAGCCGGACGAGGTCTGGGAGGAGAGGATCGAGGATCTCACACCCTACAGGGTCACGATGGATGTGATGAGAAACGCGTCCAAAAATGCGATCTTCATGCACTGTCTGCCGGCTTTTCATGATCTGGATACGGAGATAGGCAGGGAGATCAACCAGAAATTCGGCCTCACCTGTATGGAAGTGACGGACGAGGTATTCAAGGCATACGATAAGCCGATATTTGATGAAGCCGAAAACCGTATGCATACGATAAAAGCTGTTATGGCGGCAACCCTTTCAGACGACTGGGAAATATGAGATTTAACAGGAAAAACCCGAAATTTATCACAGACCTGGCCACTCTTGTATTCGCAGTAGCGGTGATAGTCCTGACGATAGTCGTTCTGATCGGCGGCTCTGATATGCTGCTTGCCGTTGTATTCTATGCAGGCGCGGGCATGTTTACCATGAATGTGATAAGGGGTCTGATTTCCGGCAGGTATATGTCTGTAGCTTTTATCATACCGGTCGTGATATGCATCTCGGGCGGACTTATAGCGCAGGGGATAATACAACCTTGGATCTTTTAAGCTTTCTCAAAGAAAGAAATGAATATGTCTCGGGGCAGGAAGTGGCTGACGCCATGGGTATTTCCAGAAATGCTGTATGGAAACAGATAGAACGCCTGAGAAAAGAAGGCATTGAAATAGAGGCTGTCACGGGAAAAGGCTACAGGATCGTGGACGAGAGCGACGCGTTCGGGGAAAGATCGATAAAGTCTGTACTGCATACTTCATGGCTTGGACAGGAGCTGTTATTCTTTAATGAGATCGACAGTACGAATGATGAACTGAAGCGTCGGGCAGACAAGGGCGCAAAAGAAGGACTCGTCGCCGTGGCGGACATCCAGACAAAGGGCAAGGGCAGACGCGGAAGAAGCTGGACTACTCCTGCCGGAGTCAATATCGCGATGAGCTATCTGCTTCGCCCTGAGCTTCCGCCGGACATAGCTCCGATGATGACGCTTATAATGGCAATGGCAGCGGCAAAGGGAATAAAAGAGATATCCTCGCTTGAGACACGTATCAAATGGCCTAATGACATAGTGATAAACGGAAAGAAACTCGTGGGCATACTTACTGAGATGACCGCGGAGCCGGATTTTATACATGAGGTCATTGTAGGTACGGGAATAAACGTAAATACCGAGAGCTTTCCCGAGGAAATAAGCGATACGGCGACATCCATGCGCATAGAGGGAGGCAGGACTTATTCCAGATCAAAGACAGTGGCCGCGGTCACAGAAGCCTTTGAGAGTTATTATGAGATTTTCCTGCAGACCGGAGATCTGAGAGGTCTGAAGGACGAGTATAACGTTTTGTGCGCAAATGTGGGCGCCGAGGTAAGGGTTCTCGATCCCAAGGGCGAATATGAGGGCTTGGCGCAGGGGATAGATGATAAAGGAGAACTCATAGTCAGAAAGGATGACGGCACCGAGGAACGGGTATATGCGGGCGAGGTGTCTGTGAGGGGAATATACGGTTATGTTTGATGAGGATGAAATATGCGTGCTCTGCGGCGCGAATTCCTATGAGAAAAAATACTATTTTAACAAGGACTTCTCCAAATTACCCGATCAGGTGAAGGACACACTCAACATCATCTGCGTAGAGTTTACCGAAAAATGCGGCGGAACATTTGTCATGGGATTTGACGAGGACGGAGGGTTAAAGCTCATGACCGATGCGGAAGAAGCGGATGCCATGTATGATGAGATCGGAGCGGAGCTTGAGATCAAAAATCTGCAGATGACGATGCGCCAGCTTTTTGAGGAGATCTCGCTTTTCTATAAGGTCGTATTTCTAGGGGAAAAGATCGACCTATGAATGAAAGTCACATCTATACAGTATTGTCTCCGATGGCAGGGGTCACGGACATAAGTTTCCGTACGATATGCCATGAGATGGGGGCAGATCTTGTAGTCACCGAGATGATCTCGGCAAAAGCCGTGACGTATAAAAATAAAAAGACATACGAGCTTTGCAGACTGTCGGATAAGGAGCATCCGGCGGCTCTGCAGTTATTCGGCTCGGAGCCGGAGACTATGGCTGAAGCGGCAAAGATACTGTCAGACAGGGTTGATTACGACATGCTCGACATCAATATGGGCTGTCCCATGCCTAAGATAGTCAATAATGGCGAGGGCTCCGCCCTGCTGAAGGATCCGCTGCTTGCGGGACGGATAATAAAGGCGCTTGCGGATGCCATAGATAAGCCTGTCACGGTGAAGATAAGATCTGGTTTCGACGCGGAGCATATAAACGCGCCGGAGATTGCCCGGATAGCCCAGGAATCAGGAGCCTCCATGGTCACGATCCACGGAAGGACAAGGGAGCAGTATTACGAAGGAAAAGCGGACTGGGATATAATCGCGAAAGTAAAGCAGAGTGTGGGCATACGGGTCATCGGAAACGGAGATGTGAGAAGCCTTGAAGATGCAAAAGCCATGATCCTTCAAACGGGATGTGACGGAGTGGCGATAGGCAGAGCGGCACAGGGAAACCCGTGGATATTCAGGGAGCTTGCCGGAGGAAAAAAATACACGCCGTCAGCAGAGGAAAAAAGAAAGCTTATACTCAGACATCTCAATATGACAGTGGCTGAAAAAGGGGAATATATCGGGATCCGTGAAATGAGGAAGCATACAGGCTGGTACACGGCCGGTATGGCAGGTTCCGCAAAGCTCCGTGTCAGGATCAATCAGGCGCAGTCGCTTGAAGAAATGGTATCGCTGATAGATCAAGGCGTGATTTGACTTTGAACATGCAATAGTATAAAATGTCTTGTCCTGATTCTGCACGTATTAAATGCGGATACCGGGCAAGGCATTTTTAGTTTTTGTTTTTAGGAGTAAAGAAATGGGTGAAGAAGCACAGATCAAACGCTATGAGATGACCCAGGAGGGTTATGACGAGCTTGAAGCCGAGCTTGACGAGCTTTCAAATGTAAAGATGAAAGAGATCGCGAAGAAGCTTGCCGAGGCAAGGGAACAGGGCGATCTTTCGGAGAATGCGGAATATGATGCCGCAAAGAATGAACAGTCCGAAATAAACGGCCGTATAGAAAAGATCAAGCATATGCTCCAGTACGCGGTGGTTGTACCGCAGGAGGCCAATGAAAAAGGCAGGATCGGTATGGGCAGCGTCGTGAAGCTGCTGGATATGGAATTTAAGGATGAGCTGGAGTACAAGATCGTGGGTGCCACCGAGACAAACAGCCTGAAGAATAAGATATCAAACGAATCCCCGGTAGGCCGCGCGATACTCGGACACAAAAAAGGTGATACCGTAAAGGTTGAGACAAAGGCCGGCCTGCTTAAATACAAGATCTTAAGCGTAACTAACAAATAATAGACACGGGAGTTTCATATGCCACAGGAAGACATACTTGCAGTAAAAAGAGAGAAGCTTGCTACATTGCAGAAGGAAGGGAGAGATCCCTTTCAGATAACAAAATATGATGTTACACACCATGCGCAGGGGATCAAAGACAGCTTTGATTCACTGGAGGGACAGACGGTACGCGTCGCTGGCAGGATGATGTTTAAGCGCAAGATGGGCAAGGCGTCTTTCTGTAACTGCATGGATCGTTCAGGCAAGATACAGGTATATGTGGCGAGAGATTCCGTAGGCGAGGAAGCCTATGATTACTTCAAGAAATATCTGGACGTCGGAGATATCATAGGTGTTGAGGGCGAGGTTTTCCGCACTCAGGCCGGAGAAATATCCATACACGCGGCGTCTCTGACATTGCTATCCAAATCATTGAAGCCTCTTCCCGAGAAGTTCCACGGGCTCACCGATACTGATGTGAGATACAGGCAGAGATACGTAGATCTCATAATGAACGAAGAGGTAAAGACGACCTTCCTGAAGCGTTCACAGATAATCCAGGAAATCCGGAACTTCCTTGATGGCAGGGATTTCATAGAGGTAGAGACACCGATGCTTGTCTCAAATGCCGGCGGGGCAGCGGCGCGTCCTTTTGAGACTCATTACAACGCTCTGGATGAGGATGTCAAGCTCCGTATTTCTCTGGAGCTGTATTTGAAGCGTTTGATAGTCGGAGGTCTGGAAAGGGTATACGAGATCGGCAGGGTATTCAGAAATGAGGGTGTGGATACGAGACACAATCCCGAGTTCACGCTTATGGAGCTTTATCAGGCGTACACCGATTACTATGGGATGATGGAGCTCACGGAGTCCATGTTCAGACACCTCGCTGAGAAAGTATGCGGCACGACAAAGTTCACTTATAATGGCACTGAGATAGATTTCGGCAAGCCGTTTGAGCGGATCACGATGATCGACTGCATAAAGAAATATGCGAATGTGGATTTTGATACGGTTGCTGATGATGAAGCGGCAAAGGCTCTTGCAAGGGAGCATAAGATCGAATACGAAGACTTCCATACAAAGGGCGACATAGTGAGTCTCTTCTTTGAGACATACTGCGAAGAGCATCTGATACAACCCACATTCGTCATGGATCATCCGCTTGCGATATCACCGCTTACAAAGAAAAAGCCGGACGATCCGGCAAAGGTTGAGCGTTTCGAGCTCTTCATCAATACATGGGAAATGTGCAACGCATATTCGGAGCTCAACGACCCGATAGACCAGCGCGAGCGCTTTGCGGCGCAGGACGCTCTGGCGGACGCGGGCGATGAGGAAGCAAACCATACCGACGAGGACTTCCTCAATGCCCTCGAGATTGGTATGCCCCCCACAGGCGGCATAGGCTACGGCATCGACCGCCTCGTCATGCTGCTGACAGACAGCCCGGCGATAAGGGATGTACTGCTCTTCCCGACGTTGAAGAGCATGCCTTCAGAAAAGCAGTAGTTATGCGGGTTGTAGAACTTTAGAGCAGGATAGTCCTACAAAAAGTCCTACAAT